>CAIKNO010000725.1 GCA_903828805.1 uncultured Sandaracinus sp.
CCCACCGCGCTCTCGACCACCGCCTCCGACGCCTACGGGCTCGCGGGGGGTTCGAGGCACACCTGCGCGCTGCGCTCCGGAGGGTCGGCGCTCTGCTGGGGCGCCAACGACCGAGGACAGCTGGCCAACGGCGCCACCTCGACTGTCGCCACGCCGCCGGGTGAGGGCGGACCCGCCAGCGTGGTCGGGCTCGCGGGCGGTGAGGCGCATGCTTGCTTCGTGACCTCGGTGGGCAGCGTCCTCTGCTTCGGCGACGACACCTCGGGCCAGATCGGCGGGGGCACCTCGAGTCCGTCGCCCGTGCTCACGGCCGCGGGTCCCGTCTTCGCGCTCGGCGCGACCCCGGAACTCGTCCGGGGCAGCGTCGGGGCCGCCGCCCGGCACACGTGCGCGGTGAGCCGCGATGGGCGCGTGTACTGCTGGGGCTCCAACAGCGACGGGCAGCTCGGCGACCCGACGCTGGCCTCGGGGTCCGGGGCGATCGTTGCGCCCCGCGAGGTGACCGGCCTGCGCTGAAGGCATCCCGCCGCGGAGCTCGCGCCGTGGCGTGCCGATTCTGCCGCGGTGTGGGCCGCGGGGTTGACCTCGGCGCTCGGCGGGCGAATGACGACGGCGCAGGAGGATCCAATGCGCACCAGGCGACTCGGTGGGAGCGGTCTCGAGGTCTCGGAGCTCTGTCTCGGGACGATGACGTTCGGCGAGGCCGACGAGGGGTCGTTCATGCACGGCGTGGGCGCCGACGAGGCGACCAGCTTCGAGATCATGGACGCTGCGTTCGCTGCGGGCGTGAACTTCTTCGACACCGCGGACGTGTACGGGCAGGACGGCCTGAGCGAGCGCGTGGTCGGCCGGTGGATGGCCTCGCGCGGCGCCCGCGACCGGCTCGTGCTGGCCACGAAGTTCCGCTTCCGGATGCACGACGGCCCGAACGGCACGGGCGCCTCGAGACGGCACATCGTGCGCGCGTGCGAGGCGAGCCTTCGGCGCCTCGGCACCGACCGCATCGATCTTTATCAGATCCACATGCAGGACCTCGACGTCCCCGAGGAGGAGACGCTCCGCGCGCTCGACGACCTCGTCCGCGCCGGCAAGGTGGTCTACCTCGGGTGCAGCAACTACGCGGCCTACCGCCTCGTCGAGTCGCTGTGGACGAGCGACAAGCGTCACCTCGAACGCTTCGTGTCGCTCCAGGCGCAGTACTCGCTGCTCGTCCGGGACCTCGAGCGCGAGCACGTCCCGCTGTGCACGCGCCACGGCCTCGGCATCCTTCCCTGGTCGCCGCTCGCCGGGGGATTCCTGAGCGGCAAGTACACCCGCGGCGAGAAGCCCGCCGAAGGCTCGCGCCTCGCCTCGCCGCGGTGGCAGCGCACCCTCACCGAGCACGGCAACGAGCGCGGCTGGGCCACGATCGACGCGCTCGTCCAGGTCGCCGCCGAGGTCGGGAGCACGCCCACGGCCGTCGCGCTCGCCTGGTTGCTGACCCGGCCGGCGGTCAGCTCGGTCGTCTTCGGAGCGCGGACGCTGGCGCAGCTCGAGGGGAACCTCGCGGCCCGCGACGTGACGCTCACCGACGAACAGCAACGCCGCCTCTCGGACGCAGCCGCGTTCGAGCCTGGCTATCCCTACGACTTCTGCAGGCGCGTCCAGGGGCGGTGGTGAGCCGAAGGCCGCTCGACGGAGTCCGGGTCCTCGAGCTCGGGCAGCTCGTCGCCGGTCCGTTCGCGGGGACGATCCTCGCGTACTTCGGCGCCGACGTCGTGAAGGTCGAGCCGCCCGAGGGCGATCCCCTCCGCACGTGGAGGCTCGTCGAGCGCGGCACGTCGCTCTGGTGGCGCAGCATCGGACGCAACAAGCGCTCCGTGGTGCTCGACCTGCGCACCGAGCAAGGCCGCGCCGCGGCCCGGAGGCTGGCCCTCCAGAGCGACGTCCTCATCGAGAATTTCAAGCCCGGCACGCTCGAGGCCTGGGGCCTCGATCCGGCCTCGCTCCGGGCCGAGCGCCCTTCGCTCATCGTCGTCCGGGTGTCCGGCTACGGACAGACGGGACCCCATGCGCACCGCCCTGGGTACGCGTCGGTCGCGGAGGCCGTCGCCGGGCTGCGCTCGGTCCTCGGCTTCCCCGACCGGCCGCCCGCCCGCGCGAACCTCAGCCTCGGCGACACCCTCGCCGGGATCCAGGCGGCGATGGGCGCGCTGCTCGCCCTCTACGAGCGCGACGCCGGTCGGCGCGATGGCCGGCCCGCGGGCGGCGAGGGCCAGGTCGTCGACGTGGCGTTGACCGAGTCGGTGCTCGGCGTGCTCGAATCGATGCTGCCCGAGGCCGATCGCGGCGTCGTTCGCGGCCGCGCCGGCACGACCATCACCGGCATCGCCCCGAGCAACACGTACGGCACCCGCGATGGACGCTGGGTGGTCATCGGCGCCAACAGCGAGGGCAACTTCGCCCGCCTGATGCGCGCCATGGATCGTCCCGATCTCGCCGACGATCCCGGCCTGCGAGGAAATCCAGGGCGGGTGGCCCGCAGCGCCGAGCTCGACGACGCCATCGGCGCCTGGGCGCAGGCCCGGGACGCCGTCGACATCGTCGCCCTGCTCGACCGTGCCTCGGTGCCCGCCGGCGTCGTGCAGGACGCCCGCGACCTGCTCGCGTGTCCCCAGCTCCGCGCACGCGGGGCGCTCGAGCAGGTGGAGGTCGATGGACGCCCTTTGACGGTCGGCGCGCTGCCGCCGCGGCTCGAACGCACGCCGGGTCGATCGTCGTGGGCCGGTCCGGAGCTCGGCGCGCACACCCAGGACGTGATGAAGGAGTGGCTCGGCGAGGGGCTCGACGCGCCTCCGGAACCTCGCGGCCCCTGAGCGCGTCCGCCGGGCGGCTCAGCCCCGCCGGCCGAAGATGGCGCTGCCGACCCTCACGACCGTCGCGCCCTCCTCGATCGCGGCCTCGAGATCGGCGCTCATCCCCATCGAGAGCACCGGGAGCCCCTGCGCCTCGGCGAGGGCGCGGAGCGCGCGGAAGTGCGGGCGGGCGTCGTCGGGATCGTCCGAGGCCGGCGGCACGGTCATCAAGCCGCGCAACCTCAGCGCGTCGAGCGCGCGCACCGCCGCCACGAGCTCCGGCACCGCCTCCGGCGCGCAGCCGGCCTTCTGCGGTTCGCGCGCGACGTTGACCTGCAAGAGGACCTCGAGCGGCCGACCTCGCTCCGAGGCGCGCGACGCGAGCGCCTCCGCGAGGCGCACGGAATCGAGCGTCTCGACGCAGTGGGCCACGCGCACCACGTCCTTCGCCTTGTTGCGCTGAAGGTGTCCGATGAAGTGCCAGCGGAGGTCGTGCAGGTCCTCGAGCGACCGGGCCTTGTCCGCCAGCTCCTGCACGTAGTTCTCGCCGAAGACCCGCTGCCCGGCCTCGTAGGCCTCGCGCACCGCGGACGCCGGCTGCAGCTTGCTGACCGCCACCAGCACGACGCTCTCAGGGGCCCGGCCCGCACGGACGCAGGCGGCCTCGATGCGGCTTCGCACCGCCGTCAGCCTCTCCGCCACGCCCGTCATCGGGGCCAGCCCTCGAAAGCACCATGCCGCTCGAGCAGCGCGACGGTCTCGGCGGCGGGCAGTCCGACCACCCCGGAGTAGGAACCTTCCAGCCGCTCGACCCAGCCGCTCGCGAGCCCCTGCACCGCGTAGCCGCCCGCCTTGTCGCGCCCCTCGCCGAGCTCGACGTAGCGGGCGATGACGTCCGGCTCGAGCGCCCGGAAGAACACCCGGGTCGTGACCCGCACGGCCTCCAGGATCCCGAGGCCCGCGCGCCCGAGCACCACGGCGGTCGTGACCTCGTGCCCCCGCCCTGCGAGCCGTGCGAGCAAGGCCCGCCCCTGCGCCGGGTCGTCCCCCGGCTTGCCGAGGATGTCGCCATCGAGCTCGACGATGGTGTCGGCCCCGAGCACGAACGTGCCCTCGGCATGACGTCCGAGCACGTCGAGCGTCTTGCGGGACGCGACGCGGACGACGTACTCGTGGGCCGGCTCGCCGGGCAGGCGTGCCTCGTCCGCACCGCTCGGATCGACCGCGAACGGCACGCGCAGCGTCGTCAAGATCTCCCGACGCCGGGGGGAGTTCGACGCGAGCACGACCGTCATGCGTCCCGGCCTCGTTCCTCGAGGTAACGCCGGTACCGACGCACGTAGGTCCGGGCGACCTGCGCCGCATCGAGCTTGAGGGACTTCGCGATCTCGCCGACGAAGCCCCGCACGTACACGGGCGCGGGCAAGGCCGCGAAGTCGTCGGCTTCGATGGCTTCGAGGTACGCGAGGCCCACCTTCGTCCGCGCGCTCACGTCCTTGAGCGACACGCCCTGCGACTCGCGCACGTCGCGGAGCAGCGGCCCGGTGTAGTCGGTGTCGGGCGTGAGGTCCGGCGCGGGTGGCAAGGGGTCGAGCTGGGGCGCGCGCAGGGCGACCGGTTCGTCCTCGCTCGCCGAGGGAGGAAAGATCGAGAGTTCGTACGGCTTGCGGCGCGCGGGGTCGAGCAGGACGTCGTACGCCTCCTCGAGGCGCCCCCGGAGCAGCTCGAGTTCGTCGGGCTCGAAGAGCGCGTAACACGCGAGCGCATCGATGGCGTAGATGTCGCGGGCGCGCTTGTACGCGCGGCGGATCTCCTCGTCCGTCGATCCGCGCTCGACCTCCAGCAGGTCGTGGTGTGATTCCGGCGGCACGGTCCGCGTGGGCGGCCTTCGCTTGCCGCTCTGGAGCGCGAGCAGGCGCCGCGCGATCTTCTCGACGTTCTTGCTCGCCTTCGTGCCGGGGCTCTCGACGAGGAGCATCCGCCGCTGTCGGACGCAGCTCCACACGGTGTCGTCGTGCTCGATGTGGCCGAGGTACTCGAGGCTGATGCCCAGCCGGCGCAGCACGGCGCTCGAGAGCTGCTCGCCGAGGTCGAGGTCGGCCCGGAGCCGCGTCTCGTTGATGACGACCGCGGGGTGGAAGGTCTCCATGCGGTCGCGCACGAGCTCGGCGAGCGGGTCTCCGTCGTCCTCGAGCGAGCGCCACAAGTCCAGCGGGGGGACCGCCCCTCCGAGGGCCCGCGCCTTCTCCATCAGCGCCGTCCGAACGGCGAGGTCGGGCACGGTGCGGCGGAGGTACCGAAGGAACGCGCGGCGCACGAAGCGGTGGGTGCTCTCGAGCGCGGTCGGCTCGGGTCGCGTCACCAGCGCGGCCTGATCGGCCGAGAGAAAGGCATCGACGGCCGCCCTCGAGGTGCACGGTCCCAGATCGATGACGACGTGGTCCGCGTCGGCCTGTGCGATCGCCCGCGCCAACGCCGCGCGCCCGCCGCGGCGACGTCCCGTCAGCCCTTCATCGAGGGCGGCCCACAGCAACTGCAGACCCTGGATCGCGGTCGGCTGCGGCTCGTTGGGGTGCACCACGGCCCGGGGCCGGGTCGGGCTCGGTGCCCCGAGCAAGGTGTGCAAGCTCGACCCGCCGGGCGCGGCGTCGACGAGCAACACGCGGCGCCCGATGCTCGCCAGATAGAGCGCGAGGTTCGCCGCCACGACGCTCGCCCCGGCCCCGCCCTTCGCCCCGCCCACCGCGATCGTGCGGGCGCGTCGATACGCGGCCCGCGTCGCCTCGCCGGGAAGCGCGGTGGGTCCATCGCCGAAGGCCATGGGATCGCCGATGGCCATGGGATCGCCGAGGGCCATGGGATCGCCGAGGGCCATGGGATCGTCGCCCGCGGCCTCGTCGTCGACGTGCGCCTCGGTCTCGTCGCGGGGCTCGTGGTCCATGGGGTCGGGGGGCTTACCAGCGGGCCAGAGGCGGTGCAAACGCGCGCGGCCCGGCGGCCCGGCCCCCCCTTGGACGCATGCTAGGATCGACCCGTGGAGGGACAGTCCAGAAGCCCGGGGGCTCGGGGGCAGACGGGACCTGCCGGACGGGCGACTTCGGCCGCGTCGCCGACTTCGGCCGCGTCGCCGACTTCGGCCGCGTCGCCGACTTCGGCCGCGTCGCTGACTTCAGCCGCGTCGCCGGCGTCGAGGACCGCGAACGCCGAGGCTGCGACCGACGGCCTCGCGCACCCCGTCCTCGTCGTGAATCGGAACTTCGCCCCGCTCCGGATCACCCAGGCGCGGCAGGGATTCACCCTCCTCTACATGGGCCGCGCGAGGGCCCTCGACCGTCACTTCGAGCCCCACGATTTTCTTCAGTGGGAGGCGCTGTCGGCGTTCGAGGACCCGGCGCTCGATGCCGAGGCCTTCGACTTCATCGGGACCGTCCGGGGGCGACTCAGGGTCCCGCGTCTGCTGCAGCTCGGGGTCGTGGCGCGGGCACCGTACTCCCCGTTGCGGCTCTCGCGGCGCCACGTGTTCCTCCGGGATGGCTTCCTGTGCCAGTACTGCGGACGCCGCCCGACGCCGCGGGACCTGAGCCTGGATCACGTGCTGCCGCGCTCCCGGGGCGGCCCGTGGAGCTGGGACAACCTCGTCACCTGCTGCCGCGCGTGCAACCTGAAGAAGGGCCACGAGACCCCCGACGAGGCCGGCATGCCGTTGCGCGCCCGCCCGACGAGGCCGGGATGGGCGCTGGCGCTCCGGCTGGCCTCTCCGGGGCGGAGGTTCGAGGAATGGGCTCCCTTCCTCGACGGGTCGGGGAACGACGGCCCAACGGAACGGGGCTGAGCGCGGACCTCCGCCCTCGAGGGCGCGCGCAACGTCGCGGCGTTCGCCTCGATGAGCGCGCGCATGCACCGCTCCGCAGGCTTCCGGCACGGCCCCCTCCACGTCGGCGTCTTCGTCGCCTCGGCGTGCCTCGTCTCGGCGTGCTTCGACGTCGCGCGGCCGCCGCGGCTCGACGCGTCGCCTCCACACGACGCCCTCGGGCCGCCTTTCGTGCTGTCGATCGCGGCGCTCGACGCGCGCGGTCAGCGTCGCTCGCTGGACGCCATCCCCCGGATGCCGACCCTCCAGGTGCGGACGTCGGCGCCGCTGTCCGGGGACCCCGAGCCCGTGATGCTCCTGCGCGGCCGCGACGACGACGCGCTCCGGGAAGACCTCGCCGCGGCCCCCCTGCGCGGCCCGACGCTCGCGCGGGTCGTCGAGGTCACCCGGAGCACCGACGACGATGGCCTCCGGCTCCAGCCGACATCCGTCCTCGAGCCCGGGGAAGAGCTCCTCGTGGTGGTCGGCGCGTGGGGCCGCGACCCCTCGGGGCGCGCCCTCGGAATGAGCCTGGTCCAGCGGGTCCGCGTCGACGGTCAGGGCTCGGGCGGCGCGAGGGCGGTGGACGCCTGGCCCCCGGATGGAGCGGCCGCCGTGTCTCCCTCGCTGCGCTTCGCGGCGCTGAGGTTCGACGGTCCCGTCGAGGGCCTCGCCCGGGGCGTGTGGCTCGAGGACGCGGAAGGACACCGCCTCGGCGGCGTCGCGCAACCCGCCCGTTGCGAAGCCCTCGGATGGACGCGAGGCGCGTGCGCCGTGCTCGTCCCCGACGACGATCTGCGCCCGGCGACGCGTCACGCGCTGCGGGTCGGCGCGCCGCTCGTCGACGCCACGGGCGCGCCCGTGCCCGCGTTCGCCGCGCACTTCACGACGGCCGCGGAGACCGACACCGAGGCGCCGCGGCTGACCCCGACGACGTGCGCCGTCGACGAGCAGAGCCTCGAGGGCCTCTGCGTCCGCGCCGAAGACACGAGGCTCGTCGTCCGACTGAGCGCGGGCGAGGCCGCGCGGGTGCAAGCCCGCACAGGCCTGGTCCGGACGAGCGCGGTGGCGCCCCGCGGCGAGGCCACCCTCGAGCTCGCCCCCCTGCCTCCGGACACCCCGTGCGACGTGGTCCTCGAGGCCACCGACGCCGGCGGCAACACCCTGCGCGTGTCACTCGCCGTCCGGACGACCGAACCGCTCGCGACGCTCTCGATCACGGAGATCCGGGCCGACCCCGCAGGGCCCGAGCCACGACAGGAATTCGTCGAGCTCGAGAACCACGGCACCGCCTGGGTCGAGCTCGAAGGGTTCCACCTCGCCGATGCGGCCTCGTCGATCGGGGACCCTGTGGTGGGCCCGCACCGCATCGCCCCCGGCGCGCGCTTGCTGCTCGTGCCGTCCGACTTCGATCCCGACGACACCGGCCCCGGGGGACGCGATGCCCCCACCCCGCCCGGCACCACGCTGGTGCGCATGGATCGCGCGCTCGGGAACGCGGGCCTCTCGAACGCCGGCGAGCCCCTGTTCCTTCGAGACCCCGAGGGGCGGAGGGTCTCGTCGGCACCCGCGACCCCCGCACCGCGGGAAGGCTGGTGCACCGTCCGGACGAGCGCCGATCCGCGCACGGGCGCCGCCGCTGGATTCGACTACGCTCCCGGCGGCGTCTGCTCTCCAGGGCGCTGAGCGAGGCGATTGAGCGACCGCACCCAGACCGCGCTCCTGCCCGACCGCAACGACGACGCGGTGCTCGTCGCCGTCGTCGAGGAGGAGCGGTTCCGGAGCCAGGACGGCACCTTCGCCGTGCTGCGCGCGCGGCGGGAGAGCAACGACGACCCCGTGAGCATCGTCGGGGCCGTCGCCGGTCTGGCGATCGGTGAGACCGCCAGGTTTCGCGGACGCTTCGAGGAGCATCCCGTCCACGGCGCCCGGTTCCGCGCGGTGGGATACGCGCCCGTGATGCCCACGTCGCGCCAGGGCCTCGCCCGGTTCCTGGGTTCGGGGCTGGTCCCCGGCGTCGGACCCGCCATCGCCGAGCGCCTGGTGGCCCGATTCGGCGAGCGGACCCTCGACGTCATCACCGGGCAGAGCGCGCGGCTCACGGAAGTGGGCGGCGTCGGTAAGAAGAAGGCCGCCGCGATCGCCGAGGCGGTCAAGGCCCGCCGCGCCGACGCCGAGGGGATGGCCTTCCTCCACGGCCTCGGCCTCGGTCCCTCGCTCGCGCGCAAGCTGCTGACGAAATACGGTCCGCGGACCGCCCAGCTGCTGCGGGAAGACCCGTACCGAGCGGCCGAGGAGATCGCCGGCGTCGGTTTCTCGACCTCGGACAGGATCGGCCGTGAGGTGGGGATCCCCGACGACGACCCGCGACGGGCCGCCGGGGCCGTCCTGCACCTCGTCGCGAAGGCGGCCGACCAAGGGCACGTGTTCCTTCCCCTCGCGCTGCTCGCCGAGCAGGCGCTCCAGCTCCAAGTGCCCCACGCGCGGATCGACGATGCCCTCGCGGAGCTCGAGTCGCGCGGCATGCTCGTGCTCGACGCGGGAGACGTCTACGCCCCGCCGATGCACGACGCAGAGCAAGGCTGCGCGTCGCGCTTCGCCGCGCTGGGCCGGGACCGCAAGCCCCCTCGGAAGCTCGCCGAGGCGCTCGCCGGGCTCGCGCACGAAGGCCTCGCCGAGCCCCAGCGGCAGGCCGTGGTGCAGTCGCTCTCGAGCGGCCTGATGGTGCTGACGGGAGGCCCCGGCACCGGCAAGACGACGACGGTGCGGGCCCTCGTGCGCGCCCACGAGACGGTCGGCCACAAGGTCGTCCTCTGCGCGCCGACCGGTCGGGCGGCCAAGCGCATGAGCGAGGCCGCGGGTCGTGAGGCGCGCACGATCCATCGCCTGCTCGAATGGAACCCGCAGGAGGGTGGGTTCCGGCTCGACGAGGACGAGCCCCTCGACGCCGATCTCGTGCTGGTCGACGAGGCCTCGATGCTCGACCTGCAGCTCGCCCACAGCCTGCTCGCGGCCATCCCGAAGACCAGCACGCTCGTGCTCGTGGGGGACATCGATCAGCTCCCTCCCGTGGGCGCCGGGCAAGTGCTGCGCGAGCTCATCGCGAGCGGACGTTGCCCGGTCGTTCGGCTCGACCACGTGTTCCGTCAGGCCCAGTCGAGCGCCATCGTGCGCGGCGCCCACGAGATCCATTCGGGGCGCGCGCCGACGCCGACCCCCACGGGGGAGCGGGGCACGGGCGACCTCTTCATCGTGCGCGCCACCGAGCCGGACGCGATCGTGCAGCGCGTGGCCGACACCCTTTCGCGGATCGAGAAGGCCTACGGGCTCGACCCGAGACGCGACGTGCAGGTCCTGACGCCGATGCGGAAAGGCCCGCTCGGCACCGAGGCGCTGAACCTGTTCCTGCAGGGCGTGCTCAACCCGCCCCGGCCCGGCGCGCGGCCCACCCCGCCCGGCGTGATGCGCGAGGGTGACAAGGTGATGCAGCTCCGCAACGACTACGAGCGCGAGGTGTGGAACGGCGACCTCGGCTGGGTGAAGCGCGTCGAGGACGGCGTGACGTACGTGGAGATCGATGGGCGCGCGGTCAGCTACACCGAGGACGAGCGCGACGCCCTCACGCTCGCGTACGCCTCGACGATCCACAAGTCCCAGGGCTCGGAGCTGCCGGCGGTCGTCATCGTCCTGCATCCTTCGCACCACGTGTTGCTGTCGAGGCCGCTGCTCTACACGGCGCTGACGCGGGCGCGCACCCTGGCCGTCCTCGTCGGATGTCCCCGCGCGATCGCCCGCGCCGCGCGCACCGCAGAGCTGTCCCGCGCCCACTGCCGCCTCGGGGCGCGGCTCGCGGCCCTCTGACCTGCGGCCCACGGCCCGCCGCCCGCACGGCCGGCGCGGCCAGCGCGCCTCAGCGGCCCGCGTCGAGGACCGCGACGAGACCGTCGTGGAACGCGGGGCGGAAGCCCTTGATCTTCTCGTTCGCCCGGCTCGGACACACCCGGTTCGTCAGCAGGACGACCGCGCAGTCCCGCACTGGATCGAGATAGACGCTCGTGCCCGTGAACCCGAGGTGCCCGAAGCTGCGCGGACTCATGCGCTTGCCCGCCGCACTCTTCTCGGCGCTCTTCGCGTCCCATCCGAGCAGGTGCGTCCCGCCCGGTCGCGGCGACACCGCGTGCGTCACGAGGGCACGGGGCAGGTACTCGCTCCGTCCCGACAGGCAGTCGAGGTACGCCCGACCGAAGACGGCCACCGCGCGGGCGGTCGCGAACACCCCGGCGTGCCCCGCGACGCCCCCGAGCGCGGCGCAGTTCTCGTCGTGCACCTCGCCGCGGACGAGGACGCCTCGCCAATCGTCGCGCTCGGTGGCCGCGCAGCGACGCGACACCTCGGCGCGACGCTCGCTCGACAGCGCCCCCACGTAGAGCATCTGATCGTCGGGGATCCCGAGGGGCCGGAGGACCTCCTGCCCGAGCAGCACCTCGAGGTCGCAGCCCGCGGCTTTCGCGATCACCTCGCCCGCGATCATGTAGCCGAGGTCGCTGTACACCGCGCGGTCCCGCGGGCCCTCGTCCGGCCGGCGGCAAGCCTCGGCCACGATCCACCGCCGCGCCGCGGTCGTGCCCGGATCGTGGGGCACGTCGAGGTAGAGCCCGCCCCACGCCGCGAGGCCCGAACGGTGCGTCAGCAGTTGCTCGAGCGTGGCCGCGCCTCCAGGCGTGCCACGCGCATCGGAGAGCACGGCGTCCGCGCGGGTCTCGAGCGTGAGCACGCCCCGCACCACCAACCGCAGGGCGACCGCCGCCACGAGGGGCTTGGTGAGGGACGCGAGGTCGAAGAGCGTGCCCTCGTCGATCGGCCGCGCGGTCGGGGGAACCGCTGGAGGGCCTCCCCGGCCCGCGCATGCCTCGGAGAACACCGCGGCGCCGCCGGGGGCACGATGGGAAGCGCAGGCGCTCGCCCCTGGAAAGACGGAGCCCGCGACCCCCGACGCCAGCAGCCGCCTGGCTTCGGCCCGCACGCGGTCGCTCCCCGCTTCCCCCATCGCTCCCCTCCCTCCGGGTGCCGGACGCTGGACCCCACTCCGACCAACTCAAGATATCCGAGCGGCCGGGATTCGGACAGACTCTCCGCTGTGACCACAGCAGAATTCACACTCCCCTTCGCGACCGAACACGCCACGCCGATCGCAGGGTCGCTCAAGGAGCGGCCCGAGGACTTCGAGGTCGAGGAGCTGGCGGCCTACGAACCGTCGGGGGACGGCGAGCACCTGTTCGTCTGGTTCGAGAAGCAGTCGCTCGACACCAAGGAGGCCGTGCGGCGGCTCGCGCGTGCGCTCGACGTGGACGTCCGGGACGCGGGGGTGGCGGGTCTCAAGGATCGTCATGCGATCACCCGTCAGTGGGCGAGCTTTCACCGCGGCGATCCCGCGCGGCTCGACGGGCAGGACCTCGACGGGGTGCGGGTGCTAAGCGCCGCGCGCCACGGCAACAAGCTCCGGACGGGCCACCTGCGAGGCAATCGTTTCCGGATCCGGCTCCGCGGGGCGCCCGCCTCTCGAAGGGACGACGCGGCGGCGCTGCTCGCGTCGCTCGCCGCCCACGGGGTGCCGAACTACTACGGGGAACAGCGCTTCGGGCGGGACCGCGACAACGCCACCCGCGCCCGGGCCTGGATCGTCGAGGGCGGCCGCCCTCCCCGCGAGCCCTTCGAGCGAAAGCTCCTCGTGTCCGCGTGGCAGTCGGAGCTGTTCAACGTCCTCTGCGCGGCCCGCGTCGCCGAGCGCAGCCACGGGCGCGTGATCGACGGGGACCTGTGCCGCAAGGACGACACCGGCGGGATGTTCGTGGTGACCGACCTCGAGGAGGCGCAAGAACGGGCGTCGCGCTTCGAGATCAGCGCCACGGGGCCGATGTTCGGGATCGAGATGCGGTGGCCCGAGGGCGAGGCGCGTCGGCGCGAAGAGGCGGTGCTCTCGGCGGCCGGGCTCGACCGCGATGCGCTCGCGCGCTTCGCTCGCTCGGGAGAAGGCACCCGCAGGCCCTACCGCGTGAAGCTCGGAGAGCCGACCGTCGAGTCCGATCCGGACGGGCTCACCTTCGGCTTCACCCTCCCCGCGGGGGCCTACGCCACCATCGTGCTCCGGGAGATCACGCGCTCCTGAGGTCGGAGCTCCGCCCGCCCCTCGCCGCGCGCGAAGACGCGATCCGTGCGCGCCACTCGGCGCGCGCGAGGGTTCCTCGAGGGCGGCGGGCTCAGCGCGCCAGCAGCGCGAGGGCGCCCAGCCCCAGAACGGCCACCGCGGCCATCACCGCCGCGCCGAGGACCCAGGGCTTCATCGACGCCTGCCCGACCGGCGCGACATCGAACGCGTCGGTTTGGGGTGCGGCGGCGGCGCGGGCAGGCGTCGCGGCGCCGGTCGCGGCCGGCGGCACCGGGGGCGCCCCGAAGGGCCTCGGCGCGGGAGGCGTGCTCTCCGCGAGCGCCTGACGCCACTCCGGCACGGCGGTGCGCGCCCACACCTCGATGCCCGCACGGCCCGGCGCGACGGGCAGTCCGAACGCCTCGAGCACCGCGCGCACGAACTCGATCACGCTGCCGTGACGCGCCTTCTTGTCCTTCGCGAGGGCCTTCTCGAGCACGTCGTCGAGCCCCTGCGGGACGCCCGGTGCCCGCACCGAGAGCGGAATGGGCATCTCGTTGACGATCCGCATCAAGATCTCGGCGACCGAGCCCGCACCGAACGCGACCTCGCCGCTGAGCATCTCGTAGAGGATCGAGGCGACCGCGAAGCCGTCCGAGCGGTGGTCGACGTCCTGCCGGCCCATGGCCTGCTCGGGCGACATGTACACCGGCGAGCCGAGCGTGGTGCCGAACGCGGTCAGCTTCGGACCCGTCTCCATCTGGAGCTTCACGGAGCCGAAGTCGAGCAGTCGCACCTCGTCGCCTTCGGGCCCCTCGCAGAGGAACACGTTGTCCGGCTTGAGATCCCGGTGGATGACCCCGAAGCCGTGCGCGTCGTCGAGCCCGAGCCCGACCTGACAGAGCACGCGCAGGGCCCTGGCCGGCTCCATCGCCTTCGAGGCCCGGAGCAGCCCGCCGAGTTCTTGCCCGACCAGGTACTCCATCGTCATGAACCACGAGTCCTTCGACGCGCCGACGGCGGCCCCGGGCGATACGGCGACCCCGGGCGACGCAGCGGCCGCCGGCAACGCGCCGAAGTCCAGCACGCGCACGACGAAGCGCGAATCCAGGCTCGCCGCCGTCTCGTACTCCCGCTTGAAGCGCTCCACCGCCACGCGGTCGGACGCGACGTCGTCGTGCAGCACCTTGATGGCGACCCGCGCCCGCGAGTCGACCTGCCGTGCCTCGTAGACGCGTCCCATCGCGCCGTCCGCGACCCGCGCGACGAGGACGTGGTCGCCGACCCGCTGGCCGAGCCGCCGATCCGCAGGATCGCCCGGACGCTGGACCTGAACGTTGATGGCCCCGTCGTGCCCGCAGAACGCGACCTCGTCGGGGTACTCGGTGCCGCAGACGGTGCAACGACGACTCACGGGCCGGATGCTAGCGAACCGTCCGTTCCGTCGCAACGCAGCGGCCCCCCGGCGCCAGGGAGAGAGCGTCCCCCACCCCGAGCACGCCGCACGCGTCGAGGCCGCTGGCCGGTGAGGGTCGACCGGGGCCGTGCACCCCGGCTATCTTCTCGCCTGCATGGGACGCGCGGCGCGAGATGGATCGGGGCTGGTGCTGGTGGTCGGCTCGATGGGGTTGCTCTATGCCGGCATCGCGCAGCTTCGGATGCACGACTACCTCGCCTCGATGCTGCTTCTCGGCACCGGCCTCTCCGTCCTCCGGGCCGGCGTCGAACTGCTGCGGCCGACCCTCGGTGAATGAGATGCGCGGACCGCACTTCGCAAGGGCCTTGTGCCTCGCCCTCGTCGGCTGCGGGCCGACCGCATCCTCCGCGACCGACGCCGGCAGAGCGGCCTCGGTCACCCCGGCGAGCGAGGTGGTCCGCGGGCAGGTCGTCGCGACGGTGGACGGGGTACGCGTCACGCGCGAAGAGATCGAGCGGGTCGCGCGCGACGTGGGGATAGCCCCCGCGGACGCCCTGCGGCGAATCGAGGAGGAGATCGTCCTCGGCGCGCTCGCCGAACGCGAACTTGGTCCCGACGACGCCGAGGCCTCGGACGCGACGCGGCGCGCGGCCGTCCAGGCGCTGATCGAGGCGCGCGTGGAGCGAGAGGTCACCCCCTCGACGATCCCTGCCGACGCCGTGGAGGCCCGGCGGTCCCGCGACGCCGCACGCTTCACGCGACCGGAACGGAGGCGCAGCACGCACGCGCTCGCGCGGGTTCCGCAGGGCGAAGGAGAGGATGCCTGGGCCGCCGCCGAGCGGTGGGCGCGACGGGCGCAGGCCACCGTGCGCGCCGGGGACGATCCGGAGGCTTCGCTCCGGGCCCTGGCCCTCGACGACAGCGAGCGCCGCGCCTTTCGCGTGGTGGTGGAGGACCTCCCGGCCGTGTCGCGGGACGACGAGTTCGTGCAGGAGTACCTCGATCCGCTGTTTCGAGCCCCGGCCCTGGGTCTGCTCGAGGCCCCCGTCCGCACCCAGTTCGGCTGGCACGTCGTCCTGCTCCAGGAGATCGTCGCGCCCTGGAGCGCGCCCCCCGAGGAGGTCGAGGCCGCCCTGCGTGAGGAGCTCTGCACCGAGCAACGGGCGGCGCGGCTCGACGCGCTGGTGGACACGCTGCGCGCCCGCACCCCGGTCGAGCTCGACGACGCGCGCGCGCGCGCGCTGCTGCAGGGGATCGGCGATGGACCGTCATGAGCGGTCCGACCGAGGTGGGGACGTCCGCTTCGACCCTGGGCGAGCCCGAGGGCGTGCCGCTCCGCGCGGCGGGCGCGGGCGCGCTGCCGGAGTGGGAACGAGGCCTCGAGGAGACGGCGTTCACCCCCCTGCTGCGGGCGATCGTCGAGGCCGATGACCGGGTCCTTGCCGCCGTGTTCGTGGATGGAGAGGGCGAGTGCATCGACCACTGCGCGCGCGTGGCTCCCTTCGACGCGATGGTGATCGCCGCGCAGATGCAAGCGCTCGCGGCCCAGGTACGGGAGGTCCAGCTCGATCGGGCGGGCGAGCTCCGCACCCTCACCGTGCACGGGACCGAGCGTGACCTTCAGATCGTTCGCATCGACGACACCTACGCCCTCGTCGTCGCCACCGCGGCGGGCGCGGCGAGCCGCCCGCTCGCGGCGTGCATCGAGCGCGCCGTGTGGGGATTCCAGTTCGAGTCCGCGCTGCCACGCCCGTCGTGGATGCCCGGGCAGGCCCCGATCCGGGTCGAGGTCCGCACGAGCGTCCGCGGGTGGACGTACGCCCCCCGGGCCTACGCGATGGACGGCACGTTCGTCACGCTGAGCGACGTGCTCGGCCGCTGGGTCGAGGCCGACGCGGCGGACGGCCACGACCCCGTCGTCTGCTTCCGGGTGCGAACCACGGCGGGCGAAGAGCTGACCCTCGTGCACCACGTCGAAGCCGACGTATGGGCGCTGCGCTGAAGAAGGCCTGACCCCGGCGCCGGCGTGCTCGACGCGCCACCGGTCGACGTCGTGGACCTCGAGCGTCTCGCACCGCCCCGAGGACCGGGCCCCGCCTACACGGCGCGCGCGGCCCGACGCTCGTCGTTCTTCACGCGGCCTCGGGACACCGCGATCTTGCCGACGACGGCGGCGAGGCCGACCCCGACGAGCGAGAGCGCGATGCCGACCAGCGGGCGGTAGAAGATCCAGCCGAGCGCGATGGTCAGGAGCGACAAGGGCGCCGAGAGGACGAAGGCGATGAAGCCCGTGCCCGCGCCGACCAACGATCCGATGAAGGGCACGACGTCGGCGACGACGACGAGGGGCTTGAAGACGAACGTCAGCCCGATGAACATCAAGAGCCACCCCGCGAAGCGAAGCAGCCACGTGAACATGGTGTTGCCCAGCTCGAGCGACTGGATCATCCCGTCGGCCGAGACGGTCCCGGCATCGAGGTTCTGCTCGAGCACGCGGTCGGAGGGCGTTCTCCAGTCGGCGAACGTCGCGCCCTGCTGGGCGGCGAGGACCGAGACGGCGCCCGCC
>CAIKNO010000726.1 GCA_903828805.1 uncultured Sandaracinus sp.
GCACTCGCCACCGTGCTCGATGAGCATCAAGAGTTGGCCGAGATGCTCGGGCATATCGAGGGGATGCCTCAGGGGCACGCGTGCTGTTACGCTCAGCGGCATGTCAGCCTGGATCTTCCAAGGGAACCCGGACCAGTTCGATGTGGACGCCTACGTCCGCCGCGAGAGCGAGGTCCTCTGGACAGTGCGTCAGGCGCACTACGCCAAGGACATGTGCGTCGGGGATCGCGTGTTCATTTGGCGGTCGGCTGGTGCGGCGCGCGGCCGCGCGGGCGTCGTCGCGATCGGAAAGATCATCGAGACACCGCGGGAGCGGACGGACGACCAGCATGCGCTCGCGCTCTGGCGAGACCCCGAAGCAGGCCGCGTCGCAGCGCTTCGCGTGGGCATCAAGATCGACCTCGGGGAGGACGCGCAGCTTCTGGATCGCAAGACCATCGCCACGACGGACACGTTGCACGACCTCATGATCCTCAAGATGGCCAACCAGACCAACTACAAGATCAGCGCCGCGGAGGAGTCCAGTTTGCTCGCGCTCTGGAACCACGCGCCACAGAAGCCGGGCCGTAACCCACCGTGGGCGAGGGACGAGTTGCTCCTAGCGCTCGAGTTCTATCTCCGCGCCGGTTTGCGGGACGATCGGGATCCCGAGGTCGTCGCGCTCTCCGAGGTTCTTCGGTCCCTACCGATCTACGCCGACCGACCTGACCCGGAGCGCTTCCGCAACGCGAACGCCGTGGCGCTCAAGCTCGCCAACTTTCGTTCCATCGATCAGCCCGGGCGAGGCATGGCCGCCGCCAGCGAACTAGACCGCCGGGTGTGGGACGAGTTCCACGCTCAACCCGCCGAACTTCGCGTGCTCGCGGACGCTATCCGGCAGAGCGCCGCAGCAGCAGACCGGGTCGCCGTCGCGAACCCGGAGGAGGACGAGGACGAAGTCGCTGAGGGGCGGCTCCTGTACCGGCTGCATCGCTCGCGTGAACGACATAGTGGACTTGTGCGCGACAAGAAGCAGCGGGTCTTGAGGGAATGCGGACGCCTCGCTTGCGAGGTGTGCGGGTTCGATTTCCACGAGGTCTACGGTGAGAGGGGAGCCGGCTTCGCCGAATGCCATCACCGTGTCGCGCTCGCCACCACAGGCGAGACCACGACGCGCTTGGCGGACCTCGCGCTGGTGTGCGCCAACTGCCATCGGGTGATCCACCGCGGCAAGCCTTGGCCGACGGTCGAGGGCCTGCGCGCCGAAGTCAGGGGCCTTCGTGTCAACGCGCCGAAGGGGCGCACGTGAGCGCGTCGCACGAGTGGACCGAGCGCCTCTTCGCGACTTACGACCCGTATGGCGAGGACGAGACAGCGCCCGAGATGGTCACAATCACGCTGTCGTCATCCCCGGTCGTGATCCAGGTCGTCCCGGATGAGGTGGACGCCGTGGTCACCGTGGCCGCCCTCGGCGATGTACCGGAGCGCATCGTGGCGAGCGTGAAGGCAGTGCTCTCGACGGCAGGGCGCACCCACGCGACTCACACAGGCGGCCGCATGGTTGCACTCCACGTCGACGCCCCGGCCGACGTGGGCACCGTTGGCGACCTACTCGACGCCCTTCTGGAGGCGCTGGGCGTCGAGCCTTCGGCGGCGACCTTCGAGCTGGAATAGTCGAGCGGTCGGGTTCCAATACACTCTCTCGAGACCGCCGCGACGCTTCCCGCACCGCCACGTTCGACTGTTCAAGGCTCAACGGCGACGCGGCGCCGGTCGGCGGCTTCTTCTGCTTCTTGTTCCACCGGAACGTTCACGATTGGGTGATGTCAGAAGGACGCTCCGCGACGATCACGAAGCACGTCGGCGGGATCTTCAAGGAAGCCGAGTGTCTACGGACTGGCGATCCGCTCTCGCACAACATGCTCGGCGCGATGCTCCTCGTTGACGAGTTTGGTCACGAGCTTGTTCCAGGCAAGCAGGGCCGGGATGCGCGTGACTCGAGCGCGCGCCTGTTCGAATACAAGGTGGTCACCGAGCGCCGCACAAAGGCGCGGTTCGGCACTCCAGTGTTTCCATTCTTCGAGGAGAAATACCGGAGCCGCGTAACCGTCCGGTCAGCGACGTCGTGACGACGACCGGTGTCCGTGGTCAGTTCGCCGCGGCCCAGCCGGCGGGGAGCAGTTCGTCGAGCGCGTTCGCTGGGTGATCCTGCACCCGGGCGA
>CAIKNO010000727.1 GCA_903828805.1 uncultured Sandaracinus sp.
CCGGTGACGGCGGTCAGGGCGGGGGTCGCGGCCAGGGCGGGGGTCGCGGCCAGGGCGGCGGTCGCGGCGAAGGTACCGGTCGACGCCGCGTCCCCGAGCAGGCTCTCGGGGCTGGTGGGCTTGGGCCCGCGGCGACGGGCGCGCCTCAGGTGCGAGCCGCGGGCGGTGAGCTCGGCGCCCTCGCGCAGCCCGAACGGAAACAGATCTTCCGCGGTCGACTCCGCGTCGGATCCGTCGCGGTCGCGCAGGGACGGCCCCTGCGGGGCGGCTGCCGGCGAGACGGCGGCGGCCGCGGTGGGGTCCATGCGGGACTCGAGACCCGGCGCGGCGGCGCCCGGGATGGCCCTCAACGTCGAGGAATTCATGCTTTTTCCTGGCATCCGCTGGCTTCGTCCGCGCATCCTGGCTCCGTCGGGGCCGAGGTGTACCCCGAGTCCCGGGTTCGCGCCCGCCCGTCTCGTGGGCCCGAGCGACGAGGGCCCGCAGGACTTTCTTCAATCGACTCCGTGGTTCCCCGTCACTCGCGGGATTCGGCCTCGACGGAGGCCGGCGCGAGGCGTGCGGAGCCCGTCGACGATGTCACGACGGTGTCACCCTGGGTGGGCGCGTGGGCCGCGACGCCGACCCCGAGCAGACGCGCGTCGCGTCGCACCTCGAGGGTCACGGCGCCAGACGGGTCGTCCCGGTCGAGGCGCCACTCGTAGCGGTGGCGGCCGGTGCCGACCTCGCTCGGAGGGACCCTCAACGAACGGATGCGCCGCCCGTCCTGACGGCGCAGCTCGACCCGCTCGGGGCCGTCGAGCACGAGCACCAGCCCCTCGGAGGGCGCGTCCTGTCGCATCAGCACGTGCACGCGCACCTCGTCCCCCGGCGCGACCTCGGCGTCGAACGTCACGGTCGCCGGCAGCGCGTGGGCCGTCGTCGCGGTGTGCGTGCCGCCGGAGGGCGAACCTGCGCCCGGCAGGGGGATCGCCTGCGCGGCGTGGCCTTCGCCCGCCCCGCGGACGAGCTGGGTCGGGTCGCCCGGGTCGCGCGCCAGGCGCTCGGTCCACGCGACCGCGTCGCCCCGCGAGAAGCTGCCGAGCCAGTCGTGGTCGGGATCGACGTGCAGCTGCGAGCGGTAGGCGCCGATCGCGCGCCGCCCGAGGGCGCCCTGGTCGGGCACGGGGAGCCGCTCGTCGGGGGTGTAGTCGGCGAGGTCGCCCGGCAGCGGGGGATACGGGCTGCCCAGGGTGTCGAAGACCTCGGGGCACGGCTCGCTCGGGCGGCTGCCGTTCGGCCAGCAGCCGCCGGCGTGCACGATCACCCGGTGCAGCGTGGGGAGCGCGTCGAGCCGCGCCCGTTCGAGGGCGCGCCGCAGCAGCAGGTACGTCACCGCGTGATCGGGGTGGTCGTCGATGGGGTGCGAGGTCCAGATCTCGGTCGGACGGTCCTGCTCGAGCAGCGCGACGAGGTCCTCGACAGCCGACCCGTCGGTGTAGTCCCCCGCGACGCCGGTCCGCGCGGTGTGGACGTCGAGGCCGCGCTCGCCTCGGCCCGCGTACGTCGTGTTTCCCCGCACGCACGCGCCGTCGGCGGCCCGGCGTTCGACGGGCGGCAGCGGCGAGCGGCCCAGGACCTCCAGGTACCCGTCGGGGTAACCGAGGAAGCGGATGTGGGCCTCGGGCACGCCGAGCGTGGCCATGGCCTCGACCGTCTCGCGCTCGCGGAGCCAGCCGTCGCGTCCGCACCCGAAGTCGCCGTTGGTCATCACGTGGACGCGGAGCGGGCGGCCCGCGCGGCCCGCCTCGTGCAGCACGTGCGCGGCCATCAGCGCCTCGTCGTCCGGGTGCGGCGCGAGCACCCAGAGCATGCCCGAAGCTTCCTGCGTCGAGGCCGCGGCATCGCGGGACGGCAGCGCCTCTGCGGGCGCGGAACGAAGCGCGGCGGCGCCGCCGCACCCGAAGGCGAGCGCGGCACACGCGGCGACGAGAGGCGGGGCGAAGCGGCTCATGGCAGGTCCTCCTTCGGGGCGCGGGCAAGCTCGCCGAGCGCGCGGTAGGTGCGATCGCGGTCGGCGAGGATATCGTCGAGGCGGGCCTGCACAGCGTCCGCGCCGAGGGCGAGCACGGTCGCGTGGTTGGTGCCCGCGATGCGCTCGTGGAGCGGGGCGCGGACGGGCTCGCGCAGCAGGGCCTCGAGGTCGAGCATCGTCGGATCGAAGAACGCCGTGCCCTGCGGCGTGCCGCGCCGAACGTGGGTCAGGACGCTGTGACGGACGAGCTGGATCGTCGGATCCGGCGTGCGCCGCACGAACGGGATCAAGCGCTCGGGGGTCTCGAGGTCGGGCAGGGCCTCGGGATGAAAACCCTCCATCGCGAACACGAGCCCGCCCTCCCGGGCCTGATGCGCCGCCCGCACGTCCTGCACGAAGCGCGAGAAGCGCGCGCGATCGAGCGGCAGGCGCGGCCAGATCAACAGGGCCACCTCGACCCCGTCGTCGGGCACGAGGGCCTCGACCTCGGCGAGGGCGCGCGCGGGGTCGGGTCGGTCGTCGAGCACGACCACCTCGCGCGTGTGGGATTCGACCCGGCAACGCTCGGCATAGGGGCAGAACCCGAGGGCCTCGACCACCTCCACCGCGTAGCGTCGGTACAGGCGCAGGCAGGCGCGGGTCAGGGCGTCGGGGTCTGCGCTCATCGGGTGCCGATCAGCCGCTGCAGGGTCCGCTGCAGCTCGTCGATGGAGAGGTCGACGTGCTCGACGACCCGCCCGTAGAGCATGGCGGTCGGCACGTTCCGCCCGTCGCGCTCCGCCTGCAGCACCGAGAGCTGCCAGAGCACGACGCGCTCCACCCGCGTCAGGCCGTCACGCACGTCGGGGGTCCTGTCGTGGGACCAGGCCGCGCGCTCGTCGGGGGACATCCTCCGCATCGTCGCGGCGCATTGTAGTCGGAGTCCCGACCCCGTGCGGGGACGGCGTGGCCCCGTCCTCGTTCGGGGGTCGCGGGGCGCCCGCGCACGACCATGCAGGAGGGTGGCCCCGTCCTCGTTCGGGGGTCGCGGGGCGCCCGCGCGCGACCATGCAGGAGGAACGCGGCGAGGCGCCGTGCACGAACGATGTCCGACTCCTCGACCGCCCCGGCCCCGACCGCGCTCCCTTCCGATCTCGGCCGCCGTGCCACCCGGGGCGCGGTGCTCGCGCTCGTGGGGTTCGGCGCCGGGCGCCTCCTCGGGGTCATCGCGAGCCCCTTGCTCTCGCACCTGCTGCCCCCGAGCGCGCGCGGCTTGATGGAGTGGATCAACCCATTCCTGCTCGGCTTCGAGCTCCTGACCGACATCGGCCTCGGGCCGGCCATCGTGCACGGCGCGCGCGGTGGAGAGCCGGCCTTCCTCGACGTGGCGTGGACCCTGCAACTCACGCGCGGGCTGCTCGTCTGGGCCGCGGTCTGCGTGTTCGCGCTCCCGTATGCGGGCCTCGTGCACCAGCCGGAGCTCGGCCTCCTCGTGCCGGTCGCGGGCTTGAGCGCCGCGTTCGGGGGGTTCGCCTCGACGCGCATCCACGCGGTCAGCCGTGAGCTCGTGCTCGGGCGGCTCACCGCGATCGAACTCAGCGCGCAGATCATCGGCTTCGCGGCGAAGCTCGCGTGGGCCTGGGTGAGCCCGACCGCGTGGTCGCTCGTGCTCGGCGGACTGGCGACGGGCCTGGTGCGCGCGCTGCTGAGCCACCTCGTGCTTCCGGGGCCCGCCCACCGACTGCGCTGGGACCGGAGCGTCACCCGGGAGCTGCTGCAGTTCGGGCGCTGGGTCTTCGTGAGCACGGTCCTGACCTTCCTGGCGGGGTGGGCGGACCGGTGGATCTTCGGGGGGATGATCCCGCTGGCCATGCTCGGGCTCTACGGCAACGCGGTCGCGCTCGCCTCGATGCCGGTCGAGGCCCTCTCGCAGCTCGCGCAGCGCGTGGTGTTTCCGCTCTATGCGCGGGTGGTCCGGAGCGGCGAGCCGCTGGGGCCCTCGTTTCGCCGGGCGCGATTGCCGATCCAGCTCGCCGGCGGATGGAGCCTCGCGGGCCTCGTCGCGGGCGGGCCGACCGCGATGCGATGGCTCTACGACCCGCGCTGGTGGGACTCGGGCTGGATGGTCCAGATCCTCGCGGGGGCGTCGTGGTTCCTGGTGTGCGAGTCGACGCACGGCGCGGCCCTGCTGGCCCGTGGCGATGCGCGCTCGGTCGCTGCGGGCTCGCTCGCGAAGCTCGTGGGGATGGCGGTGCTCGTGCCCGCGGGCTACCTCCTCTTCGGCTTCCCCGGGGCGCTCGTCGCGTACACCCTCAGCGAGCCGCTCCGCTACGCCGTGTCGGTCGTCGCGGTGTCCCGCATCGGGCTGTCGGAGTGGCGCACGGACGCGGTGCTGACCGCGTGCGTGGCCGCGACGGGCGGGCTCGGCGCGTGGGCGGCCGCCGCGATGAAGACCCGGGGCGCACCCCCCGTGGTGGAGGCGCTCGGCGTCGCGGCGGTGGTCACGCTGGCGTGGGCGCCGATCGCGCTCGTGGGCCTGCGCGCCTCCGCCCGCTCGGCGTCGGGCGTTGCGCACGCGTCCCCCCCGACGCCGCGGCTGGGAGTCTCGGCATGAAGATCACGTTCGTGGTGGCGGACGCGGACCTCTCGGGCGGCTGCCGGGTCATCGCGCTGCACGCGCGGCATCTGCGCGCGATGGGTCACCAGGTGGCCGTCGTGGCGCCGGCGCCCTGGTCGCCCTCGCTTCGACAGCGGGCGCGGGCCTGGCTCGGTCGGGGTGCGTGGCCGCGCTCGCGGAGTCCGGACGTGTCCCACTTCGAGCTGCAAGGGGTGCCCGTCCATCGGCTCGCGCGGCGCGGCCCGGTGCGCGCGTCGGATGTGCCGGAGGCGGACGTCCTCGTCTCGACGTGGTGGGAGACCGCGGTCTGGACCGCCGAGTTCGAGCGGCGAAGAGGCGCGAAGGCGCACTTCGTCCAGGGGTGGGAGCGGCACATCGAAGGCATGCCCGCGGAGGCGGTCGACGATGCGCTGCGTCTGCCCTCGCACAAGCTGGTGGTGTCGCGCTTTCTTCGCGACGTCGTGGCGCAGGTGGCGGGGGACCGGGACGTGACCCTGGTGCCCAATGCGATCGATCCTCAGCAGTTCGACGGGCCCCCGCGCGGCAAGCAAGCGCGCCCGACGGCGGGGCTCGTGTACGCCACCGCCCACGCGAAGGGGCTCGACGTGGCCCTCGACGCGCTCGCGCGGGTGCATGCGACCTGCCCTTCGCTGGTCGTCAAGAGCTTCGGCGCAGAGCCGGCGCGCGCCGAGCTGCCGCTGCCCCCCTTCGCGTCGCTCGAAGTGCGCCCCGCGCAGCATCGGCTCGCGGGCCTCTACGGGAGCGCGGACGTGTGGCTCAGCGCGAGCCGGCTCGAAGGGTTTGGGTTGCCCGCGCTCGAGGCGATGGCGTGTCGCACGCCGCTCGTGTCCACCCGGTACGGAGGCCCGATGGACTTCGTGCGCGACGGCGAGAACGGCTTCCTGGTCGACGTCGACGACGCCGCGGGCCTCGCCGAGCGGGCGTTGCAGGTGCTGCGCTTGCCGGAGCCCGAGTGGCGGCGGATGGGCGACGCCGCCCACGCCACGGGCCACGCCCTCACGTGGGCGCAGAGCGCGCGCCTCTTCGAGAAGGGGCTCGTGCGGGCGCTCGAACGGGCCTGAGCCGCGGCGGGCACGGGAGCGCGTGCGATCGACGCGTCGCTCACGCCACCGCAGCGGGCGCGACGGCGTCGCGCTCGGAGTCGCGCGACGAGGCTGCGTCGCATGGTGGAATCGATGTCCGAGGATGAGTACAGCCGGCGACTCGATCGGGCGCACGGCTCGCTGGCGATGATGTGCGCGATGCGACGGGGGTTCACGCGATCAGCGCAGCGTACGCCGAGACGGCCAACATCGATCCGAAGCACGGCATCAAGCAGTTCGCCCGGTTCCTGAGCAACAAGGAACTCGACGTGGAAAAGGTGCGTCCGGCGTGGACGCGCTCTGCCCTGGACGGTCGCCCCGTGGTGCTGCTTGCGTTCGACTGGACAGACTTCGAGCGCGACGACCACGCGACGCTGTGCATCCACGTGCTCACGACGCACGGAATCCCAACGCCGCTGACGTGGCAGACACACGGCCGCGGAATACACCTCTGCTCGAGGCCGTCCATGCGGCCATCCCCGATCACGTCGTCGTGACCGCGCTCGCCGACCGAGGGTTCGGCGACCAAGCACGGTACGCACGGCTCGACGTACTCGGTTGGATCTACGTCCTCCGGTTCCGAGGCGGACGCCTCGTCGAGCACGAGCGCGAACAGAAGACCGCATCCGATTGGCTCTCGCCCCATTGGTCGGGCGCGCAAGCTGAAGGGTGCCCGGGTCACCGCGGACCGGACGCAGGCAGGGGCCATCGCGACGGTGCCGCCTAAATCGATGAAGGAAGTCTGGCAACCGGTGACGAACGTCGACCGTCAAGCACGCGACCGCCCCCGAAGGTCGTGAAGCTCTACGGACGCCGCCTCGCGACCGAGGAGACGTTCCGCCACGAGAAGGATCTCCGCTGATGTCTGCTCACCATGCGCGATGCGTGGTTCGAAGCGCTGATGTCCGCACTCGCAGCCGTGCTCGAGGACCACCACGAGATGAGCGAAGTGCTCGGCAAGACATGAGGGTACGCGTCAGGTTCATATCCCGCCGTGCCGCGCGGACGGGCATCTCCAACGGCTCTTACATCGGACATCTCTGCTGCGCTGTAGAGTTCGGCGCTTCCCTGTGTTCTCCGAGGACAGCGTGCGTGATAACGTCGCTCCCCAAGATGCCGTCCGAAGCCCGTGCCAGACTCGTGACGTCGCTGTCGCAGGAGCTCCGCACCGTGCGCGCCGACGCGGTCGACCCGCTCGGCGACGTGCTCCCGATTCTCGCGCACGCCACGGGCGCCCAGCGCGCCGCGGTCTACGGGCTCAGCGCAGAGGAGCAGGGATGGTCGATCGACTTCTTCGGAATCCTCGGCATGCCCAGCGCGCGCGGTGCGCTCCTCCGCAGCGACATCGATGCATCGTTCCGGCAGGGCAAGCGCTTCGCGCTCTACGATCCGTCGAAGGTCGAGGCTGGGCAGCGCGACCGGGTCGTCGCCGCGAGTTCGTGGCGCAGCATTTGCGAGGGGGCCCTCCCGCGGGCGATCGACGCGCTGCGTCTCTCATCGCACGAGCGATCACTGCGGCTCGAGGGGGTTCGCCGTGTCGGCGTCGTCGTCAAGCGCTGGGGCCTCTACGACCTGCCGCAGATGCGCGTGGTCCTCTGCGATGGCGCGGCGATGCTCGCGTGGATTGGCGTCTACTCGGAGGAGATGTTCGATCGCCGGAGTCACGGGATGTTTCGAGCGCTCGTGCCCGCCCTGCGGGATCGGATGCGGGTCGAAGCGCGCCTCGGGCGAGCTGGCTGCCCGATCGATCCGCTGGCAGTGGTGGCGCTCGATCACATCGCATCCGCCGCGTTCGTCATCGACAAGCGCGGACGGCTCGTCACCGCAAACGCGGCGGGCCGCGCACGCCTCGCGCGTGCGGCGACCGAGACCCGAGCGATCCTCGACGCGTCGAAGGCCGGGCACACGGTGGCCGGCGTCTCGGTCACGGCGGTCGCGGGCCGCGGTCTGCCGGCGCTGCGGCTCGTGGTGGCAGACGACCACGCCCAGCGTCGCCAGCTCGCGATCGACCGAGCGGCGCAGCGCCACGGGCTCACCCCACGGGAGCGGCAGGTGCTGGAGCGCATGGCCTCGGGCGACACGAACCGCCGCATCGCGGGGGTCCTCGGGTGTGCCGAGCGGACCGTCGAGGTCCACGTGACGCGGATCCTCGCGAAGCTCGATTGCGCGTCGCGCGCCGAGGCGACCGCGCGCGTGCTCGGCTGATCCCACGCGTGGTGGACGCCGCAGATCCCAGCTTCGGACTGTCGCCGGGGCAGGTCGCCGTGCCGTGCGCTCCGCAGGGTGCGCCGTCGAAGGCCGGGCCCTGAACGCTCCACGCGAATTGTCCCCGCGCCCGCGCGCGGAACCGATCGACCTCGTGCGCACGGGATGAGCCCGCCCCTGTCCATGCCGCGCCATCCCGACAAGTCGTCCACGCGTGAGCCGGGCGTCGCGTCCCTCGGACCCCGGGTAAGGGGTTTCCCTCATGGACGCGTAGGATGGTCGACGTCTTTCATACACCCATGTTCTTCTCCGACCGCGCCGGGGCCCGCCGGGCGCTCCGCGTCGCCGGCGCGTGCGCTACGTCCCTCGTGGTCGCTCTGGCGACCTCGGTTGGGAGCGCGCGTGCGCAGCGGTGCGAAGACGGCCGCAGCGTCGGTCCCGACACCGCGGGCCAATGCTGCTGGCCGGGCCAGGCATGGTCGGCATCTCGGAGTGTGTGTGTGGGGCGTCCGATCTCGTGCCCTGCCGGTCTGGTGGCAGGCGCCGACGCATGCGTGGCGGACTGCCCCGAGGGGCGGGCCGTCGGTCCCGACACCGCGGGGCAGTGCTGCTGGCCGGGGCAGGCGTGGTCGACGTCGAGGAGCGTCTGTGTGGGTCGGCCGACGTCGTGCCCCACAGGGCTCGAGGCGAGCTCTGATGGCTGCGCCGTGGCGTGTTCGGAGGGGCGCGAACTCGGCCCCGACACGGCGGGGCAGTGCTGCTGGCCGGGGCAGGCATGGTCCGCGATGCAGGCTCGTTGCGTCGGTGTGCCGGCGAGTTGCCCGCCGGGCCGACGGGTCGATCGGGAGGCGTGCGTGGCCGGTTGTGCCCCCGGCGAGGCGTGGGTCGACGGGGCCTGCCGCGCACAGCCCGGGGGCGCGGCCTTTCCTCCCCCCGTGCCGTCGTCGACGCCACGCGGCGCCACGCTCGTCCCTCCGCAGCCCGTCGGGGCGCGTGCGGCGCGCCCGCGCATGCCGCCTCCGCCCCTCCGCATCGGGGCGGGGCTCGACGTGGGCCACGCCGTCCAGTTCGATCCGGAACCTTGGTCCGGCGACGCCGAAGCCGCCGGGAGCGTCCAACTCGGGGCGACGCAACGGACGTTGACGCTCGTTCGCGCCGAGGCCTCCCCTGTGCCCTGGTTCACCGTTTCGCTGCTCGGCGCGTGGTCGCACTTGAGCGCGGAATGCTCGAACCAGACGGTGCCCGCAGGCGGGCGGACCATCACGGGCGCGTGTCCAGCGTCCATCGGCGCAGACCAGTGGGCCATCGGTCTCGGCTTCGACTTCCGCGTTCCGATACAGTTGCCTGAACATATCGAGCTCGCGCCCTTCGCCGGCCTGGCAGGCCTTCTGTTCCCCGCGATCCGATCCGAGAGCGTGAGTTGGGCCGTACAGTTGCGGGGCGGCGTGCGTGCGACGTGGCGCTTCGAGCCGCGCTTCGGTGTGTGGGCGTCGGCTGGCGCGGTGCTCGACGTCTACGGGCTTGCGGTCGACGAGGCCGGTCTGCACCCGTTGTCGTCACGATGGTTTTCCGTCGCGCCGCTCGTCGGCGGGGTGGGAGCGCTCGGGTTCGAGGCGACGTTCGATCTCGCCGCGAACCCCAACCCTGAGAGGGAAGAACGATGAGCGACGGGTTCGGGAGATTCGTGTGTGCTGCAGGCGCAGCGGCTGCGTTCGCGCTCGCCGGGGGGTGTGAACGTCCGCCCGAAGCCGTGCGCGTCTATCGAGGAAGCGGTGGCAGTGTGGTGCTCGACCCAGCCAACGGGTGGAACGACATTGTCGTCGATGGGCCACCCGAGGCGCTCTACTGGTCGTCGTCCGAACCTGTCGCCTTGATCCTCAATCTTCCGGCGCGGCTCGAACCGGGTTTGGAGTACCCAGTCTACGCCGGGAGGCCCTCCATGTCGCCGTCGGAGCGGCCTGAGGGACAGATTGGCGTGTCCTTCTCGTCGCAGCCTGACGGGCCGACGAGCGTCAGTGGAACCATCCGCGTCGACGAATGGATGCCGTCGTCGCCCGCCGTCCTCGTGGCGTTGCAGGTGCGGTCGCTCAGGATCGTGGGGCCAGGTGGGAGTGCTGAAGGCGCATACGGCGACTTCACGGTCGGGCCCACCTGGATGTTCCGCGGGGCGTTACGCAGCGACGGTAGAAGTCCTGACTCGGAGCCAGCGGTCATGTCGACGCATATCCCAGCGGGCCTGCCGGGGGCTCCGTGATGGGCGAACAGAAGGACACGAACACGATGTCTTCGCGGCACGACCAGGGAGCGCCACGAGTGGAGCGCCACGACCCTCCTCCGGCCCGCGCGCCGTCACGCGGAATGCGCGTGGCGATGCTGCTTTCTCGTCTGGTTCTCGGGATCGGCCTCGCCGTGCCACTCATGGCGCCGAACTGCGGGGGACGCGGCCGGGTGCCGGCGAGCCGGTACGAATCGGTCAGTCTCGAGTGTGACTTCTACAACCCTCTCGACCCGAACCCGCTTTGCCCCTTCGGCGAAGCGACGAATCCACCGCAGACCGGCTCCGAGCCGGGTGATCGTTGTCCGCAGCCGTTTGCGGGTATGCACTACTGCGGCATCTGTGAGGCGACCGACCAGTGCAGTTACTGCCCGTCGAGCAACGCCTGTGGCACGAGCCCGTGCAGTGCGTATTGCGGGCCGACCGAATCCCGGCTTCGCTGCCCCTCACAGGCGCCAATCGATTGCGGGAACGACTACTGCTGTCCCGGCAGCCACCCGATCTGCTGTGAGGGACGCGGCATGTGCGGCACGGATGTGGAGTCCTGCGTCGAACCTACCCCGTCGTCCGGCGGCGGCGGTGGCGGGGGATCCTTCGATTGCTCGGTTCCGGGTGGTCATCGGTCAACCCTCGTGACAGGCGGGTGCTGCGCTCCCTGGGGGACATGGTCGGACGGCCGAGCCCGACCGTGCGACTCGACTGCTTGCATCAGGGTCGCGGGGTCTACCTCGGCTTGGTACGAGACCCGCAACGGGCTGATGAGCCGTGTGTGTCGTGGTGGCGACACGGCCTGTCTCACACAGGCCGTTCGAGAGACCATGGCGCGCTGTCCGTTGTGAGCTGTCTTCTGCTCAACAAGGATGGCCTGGCGCGGGCCTTCATCTCCGCCAGGAACGTTCGGCCGCCGTGGATCGCCGCGAGACCTGGCGGGTCAATCGGAGTGAATCTCTGTGCGTTGGTCGAGGGGACCGGCGTCGTCTTTGGAGTTGAGAGCCATGGTGTGTGAGTCGGTGGGTGTCGTGATGCGTCGGGCCTGTTGGCTCGGGGTGCTGGCCGTGGGGCTGGGGTTCGGCGGGTGGACATGCACTTCGTCGGCCCAGGCGCAGGCGTGCGAGGGGGGTAGGGTTCGGAACGCCGATACCCAGGGCCACTGCTGCTGGCCCGACCAGGTGTGGTCTTCCACGCGAAGTGTTTGCGTGGGCGAGCCGCGCTGTCCCGCGGGGCAGCGAGCGGAGGCGCAGGATTGCGTGGTTGCGTGTCCTGCAGGGCAGCGGGCCACGGCCGATACCGCTGGGCATTGCTGCTGGACGAATCAGGTCTGGTCGGACTCCCGCTCCGTGTGCGTTGGGCTCCCAGAGTGTCCGCCGAACACGGTCGTCCAGGGCGAAACCTGCGTTGCAGCGGCAGGCGGAGCCGAGGCCTCGCCGGGCCCACAGGCGACCTCTTCTGCTGGACCTGTCCAGGGGAAGCCCGGGGGCCAAGTTCCCGGAGGTTCCGAGCCCCCGCTGGGCTCCGGGGATGCGACCGTCAACTTCGTCCTTGACGCGGGTCGAGGTGGGGAGGTGGCTGGGCATCGCGCCGTGGTGTCGACCGCCGGGCGCCCGCCCATGGCGTGTGCCATGCCGTGCGCTCTCCAACTGCCCTCGGGGCAGGCCGCCCTCGACGTCGCCGGGATGCGCCGGGATCTGCTGATTCCTCAGGGATCGACCACCGTGGCCGTGGTCCCGCCGGAGTCGTTTGGCGACACGGTGCTTTCCAACATCTTCATCGCCGGGCTGGGCATCGCAGGCGCCTCGACCGGACTGTTCTTGGCCACCTCGTATCCGGAGAATTCCGATGAGTGGACTGCCGGTGTCGCCGTGGCCGTGCCCTGCGCGGCGTTGCTGATCGTCGGGCTTGCAACCCTGCCCGGCAACATTGGACGCATGCGTGGCTCCATGCGCATCGACAGCGCAGGGGGCGGTGCGCGGTTGATGGGGTTCGGCGTGTCGCCGGTCCAAAGTGGGGCCGCTGGAGCGGCGCTGCTGAGGTTCTGATGCGCGTGGGTGACACGGTTCCGTTGCGGAGTGCCGCCGGCGAGTCCCGTTGTCGTGGGGATCGCGCGCGAGCCTCGCTCTGACCTTTGTGAGCAATCGTATGAAACGTCGTCGAAGTGTCATGGTCGCATTTCTCGTAGGAGTCGTCGCGGCGCAGGCCGCGGCGCCCCCGGCCGTCGAGGCCCAAGGTTGTCCGTCGGGGCAGCGCGCCACGGCCGACACCGCTGGCCACTGCTGCTGGACGAATCAGGTATGGGCCGCCTCCCGCTCCGCGTGCGTCGGAGTTCCGGAGTGTCCACCTGGCCATCGGGTCGATGGCGAGACTTGTGCGGCCGACCTGCCGTGCGCGCCCGGCCAGCTCATCGGGCCCGACACGGCCGGTCGTTGCTGTTGGCCCGGACAGGCTTGGTCGGGCTCGCGCTCGGCCTGCGTCGGGGTGCCGGCGTGCCCTGTCGGCACGGAGGCCTCGGGCGAGGCGTGTGTTCCGGTGGTGCCGGAGATGGCGTCGCCCACCGCACCGGCCGCACCGGCCGCACCTGCCGCGCCCGCCGACACGCCTCCCGCGACGACGCCCGACGGCTTCGACGTCGAGGTACACAACACGAGCGGTGTGCGGATCTGCACCGTGCGTCTGCTCGCCGGCGATGCCGTGATGGTTCCGAACCTGCTCGCCGACGGTACGGTCATCGCTGATGGAGGTCGATCGTCTTTCCGCATGACGGCGGGGCGACACCGCGTTCAGATCGCCGCGTGCGGCGGACCGCCGGCGGAGATGGACCTCGTGATCGACGTGTCGGGCCCCGGGCTGCGCATCGACGCGGACGCCCTCACGGCGTGGGCCGCATATCCATTCGGCCTCGTCGCGTCGGTGGAGGTGGGGGGCTTCGTGGTGAGTCCAGGGAAGGGCAACACGGCAGGGTTGATCGCGCCGAGCTTCACGTTCTTGGCGAACCTCGCGTTCACCGACTTCGGGCTTGCCTTCGAGTTGCTCGGTCGGGGGGGGTACCTCACCACGTTCCCCGCCGGCACCGAACCGGTGGCTTCGGCCTACGGGATGCTCCTCGCGGGATTCGGCGGCGGAGGCGACCGAACGCAGCACAATATCTGTGATTTCATCGGCATTGGCGGTATGTTGCTCGAGGGCGGCTTGGCGCTCTTCACGATCGATGTGCGGTTGCTGCTGCACCACTCAGGGCAACTCGGTTTCGTGCTCGAAGGCTTCGTCGCTTCGCAAGGCGATGACCCTCTCGTGGGCCTGCAGTTCGGGCTCAGTCAACCCGTGGCGTGGTGATCATGGTCCTCCGCGCGTGCGATCGACGCGTCGCTCACGCCACCGCAGCGGGCGCGACGGCGCGGACGGCGCCCCGGGTCGCGCGACGCGGGGCCGCCGTGCGCGCCGAGGGGACGGCCCCGGCGAGCACGCCCGAGAAGAAGTAGGGCAGGGTCGAGAAGAGGCCGTTGGGCAGCAGGTCGACCGCCGACGCGGCCACGATCATCGCGACCCCGAACGCGAGCTGGGACTCGGCCCGCGATCCGAACCGGCGTCGGGCACGAAAGATGGAGAAGAGCGGCGCGAGGAGGAGCCCGAACGCGCCGATGTAGCCGACCGCCCCGCGCTCGCCGACCACGATGATCCAGTGGCCATCGGTGACGGTGGTGTCGTCGCCCGTGCGCGGGTCGAAGACGCGCTGCCGTCCATAGCTTCCCCATCCGAACCACGGACGCTCGAGGGCCCGCGCGAGCAGACGGTCCTCGTTGTCGAAGCGGAACCACAGTGAGAGCGCCCGGGCCTCGCTGACGTTCATGAACACATCGGTGATGGCCCGCGTGGGCACGACCCCCGCGGCGCGCGCGACGGGGTACGTGAACACGAGCGCGCCGAGCAGCATGGGGATGGCGAAGACCGGCCGACGCAGGAGGGCCAGCACCGGCAGGATGAAGAGCCCGTAGACGATGGCCCCGGTGCTCTTGCAGGCGACGAGGATGGCGGTGAGCCAGAGCGCCGTGGCCGTGCGGCCGCTGCGGGTGCGGGCGCGGACCACCGAGATGATGGCCGCGGCGAGGAAGAACATCGCGACCGCGAGCCCGGTGATCATGAAGATGGTCGGCCGATAGCCGCCGCCCCGCAGCGTCATCTCGAAGCTCGCGGGGTGGTAGCCGTACGCCAGGCGGTGGCTCTGCGGGCTCATCCGCAGCTCGAAGAGCGCGAACGCCGAGTACACGAGGGCGGCCACCACGAGGATGCGGAGCAGCTCGCGCCGCTCGCCCTCCGCGCGGAACATCGCCCGCCCGAGGACGAAGGGCGCGAGCACCAGCAGCGCGTCCTTGAAGACGGCCGTGGTGCCGTCGTAGAGGGAGAGCGCGGGCCTCACCACCGCGCCGGTCACGAGCGCGTCGGGGTTGGTCAGCGCGGTCCCGAGCTGGCCTGCCGCCATGAGCCCGAAGAAGCCGAGCGTGCCCCACGAGAGGCCCGCACGAAGCCGTCGAGCGCTCGTCCACGCGCAGCCGAGTCCGACCCACAGGCTCGCGAGCGAGAGCTTGTCGAGCGAGGGCAGGTAGGGCGGATCGAAGCCGATGACCTCGGGCAGGAAGAGCGTCGCGCCCAGCATCCCCCACGCCGCGGCGGCATGCGGTCGCAGCCGCGCGAAGACGACGACCATCAGCGGTCCGAAGAGCGCGAGGGCCGCCCAGGCGAAGAGGTTCGGTGAGCCTTCGGTCATGAGGGTGGACGGTTCGCGGTCTCCGGGACTTCCCATGGATCCCCGGACCGAGGGGACCACCCCACGGCAGGGGTCGAAGCGGAGCGAAGGGGCCCCACGTGCCGCGCAGCACGCCATGGCCATCACCATCGTTCCTCACGACGAGCGGCACCGAGACGCGGTCGACGCCTTCAACGGGCGCATGCGCGCCGGCGGACAGAAGTACGGCTTCTACGTCGAGCCCGTGCCCACGTGGCTCGGCGAGCGTGAGGGCTTTCCTCCAGCGTGGAGGGAGTATTTCCTCGCGATCGAGGACGGACGGGAGGTGCGCGGCGGCATCGCGCTCAAGCCGCAGCGCTGGTCCATCGACGTCGTGTCGCACGTCGTGACCGACTGGCAGGGGCCGTTCAGCGAAG
>CAIKNO010000728.1 GCA_903828805.1 uncultured Sandaracinus sp.
CGACATCTGGCACGGGGAGGGGTGCCGACAGATAGCTCCGCGTTTTGACGAGCAATTGACCCGAGTTCCTCTGCTTCGCTGTGGCGTGTTCAATCCCGGCTCGGTCGGTCACCTTGGCGCTGTTACCTGTCATGTTGTTCGTCAGCAACCGGTTGCCGCGCGGCATTCGAAATCGATGAATTGACGGGCGGCTCCCCGGAGGCCGCCCCGGCTCACCCGAAGCCGACGCGGGCTGCGCTCTTCTTCGTGCCGGCCTTCTCGAGGGCGAAGCGCTCGGCGAGGCCGACGGCGTCGTCGATGCCGCCGACGAGCTGCACGCGCTCGACGACGGCGGAGACGTCGCCGGGCGTGAGGCCTTCGGCGCGGAGGAGGTGGGCGCGGATCGCGGGCTCGTCCTCGGGACGCCAGGGGAGGCCGAGCGCGTCGGCCGCGGCCTTCGCGATCTCGAGCCGCTGCTCGGGCGAGGGCGGCGAGAAGCAGACCTTGATCGAGAAGCGCCGCAGCGCCGCCTCGTCGAGGCCGTCGACGAAGTTCGTGGTGCAGACGAGCCAGCCCTGCATGCGCTCGATCTGCACGAGCATCTCGTTCACCTGCGAGGTCTCGAACGAGCGCTGCGCGTGCTTGCGCGACCACAGGAACGAATCCGCCTCGTCGAGGATGAGCACGGCCTGCTCCGCGGTCGCTTCCGCGAAAGCCGCGGCGAGCAGCTTCTCGGACTCGCCGAGGTACTTCGAGATCAGCTGTGATGCGGTCCGGATCACGACCGGACGACCGTTGCGGCGCGCGATCTCGCGCGCGAGCGCGGACTTCCCGGTGCCTGGCGCACCGTGGAAGAGCATGCACCCGCGCGGGCCCCGACCGAGGGCCGTGACGAGGGCGTCGGCCGGAGTGTCGGTACGGATCCAGCTGAGGTCGTAGGGGAGGAGGCTCTTCGGGGTCTCGAGCGCGGTGGGCGCGAGCGCGATGGGCACCCCGCCCGAGGTCTCGGCCGCGAGCAGGTGCGAGATCTGCCGGTCGAGCGCGGCCCCGTGGGCCGCGTCCGCGGTGATCACAGCACGGGCGATCCGCGCGACGTCGGCGACCGGCGTGTCGCGCGGGACGACCTCCGCGAGCCACGCGGGGCTCGCCTCCGCTTCGAGTCCGACGGCGTGGCGGATCGCGCGCTCGCGGGCGCGTGACGGGAGCTTCGGCAGGTGGAGGGTGAGGTCGACGCGAGGCCCCTGCGGCGGCGTGCTCCACGGCCCCTCGGGCTCCTGATCGTCGACGAGGTACACGAGCGGCACCTCCAGCGGGAGGTCCGCGGGCGGTGCGCTCGACGTGCGGGGCGGATGCCGACGCGCGCGGTGCCGATCCCACGGCGGGCCGTCGTCTTCGTCGCCGCTCGGCTCGACGAGGAGCACGACGCCGCCCTCGCGAGCGACGGACACGACCGAGAGCCGCGCGATGTCGTCCGCGTCGAGCGCGCCCTCGGGGACGCGCAGTCGGCACGTCGACGCGCCGAGGGACGCGACGACCGCACGCACGAGCGAGCGACGCCCCGCGCCGGCCGGCCCGCGCAACCCGCCCCGGACCCCGCGCCGCGATGCGAGCGACGCGCGCAGTTGATCGCGCAAGATCTCTGCGTCGAGCGCGACGTGCGCGAAGTCGTCGACCGTCCAGTGCGGTGCGTCGTCGACGGTGAAGACGTTCGCGAGCGGCGTCGCGCCGTCGTCCGCCTGAAGCCACCGGAGCGCGATCGCCCCTGGGCGGAAGCGCGCCGGGCATTCTCCGACGTCGACGAGGCCTCCGCGGCGGAGCCGCCCCTCGGGCGCGAGGGCGCGCTTCACATCGTCGACCTCGGCTTCGAGGGCCGCGGCTGCGATGTGAACGGTCGCGTCGAGCGCCTCGGCGGGGCAGTCCGCGGTGCAGTGCACGACGAGTCGCTCGAAGAGGTCGCCCGTGGCGAGGGCGAAGAGGTCGCGCTCGAGCGGCTCGAGGCCGACGAAGGTCGAGAGCGCGTCGCAGTGCGGCAGCGGGTCCTCGCTCCGATCGAGGGGCGTCTCGCGGAGGCGCGTGAGACGGCGACGGAGCCGGGCCCGGCACGCGCGGTCGGTGTCGCCCTCTTCGCGGGTGCGTCGCGCCTCGTCGCGCGGACCTCCCTCGAGCACCGCGACCACGACGGGCTCGAGCGGCAGCCGCAGTGTGAGGATCGCTCGCAAGAGCCCCCGCATGTGAAACCCAGAGCTCCCGCGCAACGGCCGCGGTCGCCTGCTGTGCCAAGGTCGCATCGCCTCTCCGCGCATCCCCTCACCCGCCCTTCTCGTCGTCGTCCCAAAACAGCGCGTACCGCTCGCCCGGCCCGTCGCCCCCGTCGTCGTCGTCGTGTCCGCGGCCGTCGCCGCCGGGTGGCCCCGGGTACGCCTACTCGGCCTCGTCGCTCCTCGCGCTCGACGCGATCTCGATCGCCGCAGCCCCCGGCCCGAGCTCGACGCCGAACGCGCGCGCGTGTTGCAGGACGAGGGCTCGCGCGGCCGCGATCGAGACCCGCCGCCGACCGATCGCCACCTCGACCGTCGTCAGGAGCAGCGAATCCGATGCCGCGAGCAGAGCGATCAGAGCGGACCCGCGCTGACGGGCGTCGCGCCGCGTCGTCATCGCCCGCGGGAGATCGACGACCACCGAGCCGAAGAGGGACCACGGGCGCGGAGAGTCGTCCTCGCCGCGGTCCGTCCCGAGCGTGCACTCGACGCCGTCTGCGCCGATCAGCGCATCGAGCGCCTCGAAATAGAGGGCCTGCGCACGCTCCTCGTGATCGAGCGTTCGCTCCATGTTCTGGGCGAGGGATTCGACCATCGTGAACGCCGGTGCGAAGCGCTCGTCGTGGAAGTGTTCGGCCTGGTAACTCGATTGATATTCCAGCTGCAGCCTCGACATGCGCGCCTCCCCCCTGCGACCCCGGCTTCCACGCGGGCCTTCACCGATGCGCATCACGACGCTGGTGCGCATCCCCTTCTGACGGCTGGCGCGACATTCCACGTCCGACGCACGCAGGTTCGTCAACGGGTACGCCGCTCGCACAAGTTCACGCCCACTCGACACCGGTCAAGACGCGATCGCACATGCCGCACAGCCGATGCGGACTCAGGATGCTGGGCGTGGCCGCGTAGCTTGAACGCATCGAGGCGGCCGAGGAATCCTCAATCCGGTCCGTCGTCCGCGGGCGTCGCGGACCGGCGCTCCACGCAGGAGTAGGGCGGTCATCGGTCGGGCAACCACTCGTCCGTACGAGGGGCGCGCGGCACGCGGCAGGAGCGGTCGTTTAAGCGCAGGCCGTTCCGCCCTCGCTCGGTCGCACCTACTGAGCCAGGGCGGCGGGAAGGGAGCGGGGCTCAGGTGACCGGGCGATCGGAGATGAAGCGCACCTTGGGCCCTTCGATGCCCCCGCGCGTCGAGACCGTCGAGGGCGAGCTCGACGCTGCGCTCCATGGCCGCGAACAAGCGCATCTTGTCGCGCTGCCCCAGGAGGGTAAGGGCGAGGGTCGTTGCCCCGGCTCGACCCGCCCACAAGACGGCGTTCCCCGCCCACCGGGCGATGTGCCGGTCGGTCTTCGCGGGTCGTCACTCCCACGGGCGTGGGAACGACGAATCTGCAGTCACTCGACGGATACTTGATGGAATACCTTCCAGTAGCCTTGGTCGAGTTCTACGAGGACCCCTTGCTTGCACCCCGCACACTTCGCGCGAACGCCTTCCTCGGCGAGCACGTACTCGTCTTCCTTGGTCTCGCTGCACGTGTAGCAGAGCATTTCTGCATGAAGTGCCTCGCCGTCTTTAGTGAGTGTCACATCCTCCTTGCAGTGGGGGCACGTGTAGTCGCCGGGCCCTCGGTCGACGATGACGTGTGCATTCGCGACAGGGCAGCGAGTAGCCCCGATGTTGCCACCGTTGGATGCATCAACGCTCTCAGCGTCCTCCGAGAGACCTGATTTCTCCAGAACTAGGCTGACGTACGACGACCAGTCGAGTGCGTCCAATCGAGTCAGTGTGGCCTTGACGAGGCTTCGAAGTATCGCTCTTGGGATGCCGTTGAACGGCGGTATGAGAAGAAGCACCGACGTGACCATCTCGACTGTCACCAGCGTTGCCATGTTGCCAGCGTGTTCTTGGTTGTGCGAATTTGACATCTGCTTACTCCTGTCGCGTCTTGTGATTTGTGACATCTGACGTCTTTCCCGATTCTGCCTAGAACGGCTGGTCCTTCAGCACTTACGAGGATACAGCATTGCTCACCACGTCGCCCGACCTGCGTCGATCCGGGCGGCCAACTGTCGGACGAAACGCCACTTTCTACGGATCGCCGGCTTGTCGTGGACCGACGGAAGCTCTCCACGGTGGCGCAGGTACGTCATGAAGGTTTCCGCGAAGTCCTCGCGTGCGGCACTCGGAGCGTACGGGGTCAGGTGCGCGTCTTCGTCGTATTCGAACTCGCGCAGGTCTTCGTGCGACGCTCCGAATGTTTCGCGAAATCGTGCGGCCTTCACGAGGCGCGGGTAGCATAAGGCCATCGCGTGCGCGTGACGCTTGACGTATGACGAGATGTGACGCTATCCATCAATTGGATGCCGGGTCGGTTGATCTGGCCCGATGGCTATTTCTACATATATGGGTCGTGGAGCAGTGTTGCCCCTTGTGGGGTAGGTATTCTGACGTCGGAGGTCTTACTCAATGCGTCCATGTCTGAGTTTGGTCGGCGACGATGGGTCGCCGTACGTACACGTGTTTATCCACGGAATCGCAAACGGTTCACCGGAGGCATACAATGCACTCGTTGATCAAATCTGGGCCGCACGGCCCGCTGGGCGGGTGTACTTGTTCCACTGGGATTCCGGGGGCGATCCCCTGCAAGCTATTCTGAGATACGGCGGTATTTCCGAAAACGCGGAATACTTGGGTCGACGCCTGATCCAACACGTCGCGAAGGCTAAGGGGGTAGGAAAGTACCCTCTAAGTCTCTACGGGCACTCCATGGGTGGGCGCATCCTTCACTGGGCATTGGCACACAACGATTGGGAGCGATACCGGATTCGCAACGTTGTCCTGATGGGTGCCGCCGCCTCGGCGCACGATGACGATTGGGATGAGTGTGCTAGTGAGATCTCTGGATTGCTGGTGAACGTATGGAGCCGAATCGACCGGGTGCTTCCGCTCGACCCTACTGAAATTTTTGCTGGGCAGACGCCACTCCTGGGACGCCATGCAAGGATTGCGAACCTCGAATTTCAGGGGGGCCACCTAGACTACTGGCCAAATCTGGAATTCGTTTTGCAAAGTGCTCTGGGCGATGATTTTCCCCAGTTTTCTGCGATGCATCAGGCCGACTGTCCCTACTGCGGAATGGAGTGGGAGATGGAGCTTGGAGAGCAGATCTGTTCGCACAGAAACGGGGGGTGTGGTCTCTGGTTCGAACTGCGATATGACGGCCCCTACATCATTGAAAATGTCGTAAGGTGCACGACACGAGCTTGCGGGTCCCACGTCGTTTTGTTCGTTGATGATCCCAATGCGGAGTACGAGTGCCGAAATTGCGATGGGAGCGTTTGGGGCCGAGGGGTGAGGATCCCTCGGCGTCGCAATCTCACCGAATGATAAAAGCTAGTTGTGTTCGTCGGACGCTGGGGAGTCTTTCTTGACACCTTCCGAGGTGCAAGCGGAGCGGGGGCCCCGCGTCGGTGAATAAGCAGCAGTTTCTGGAGAGTACCCGGCCGTCACCACGTGCGGTGGCGTGCCTCTATTCGGGCGGCCAACTGTCGGACGAAACGCCACTTTCTACGGATCGCCGGCTTGTCGTGGACCGACGGAAGCTCTCCACGGTGGCGCAGGTACGTCATGAAG
>CAIKNO010000729.1 GCA_903828805.1 uncultured Sandaracinus sp.
CTCGCGCCGCGCGTCGATCTGCAGGCGCGGGGTGTGCCCCGCGTCCCAGATCTCGTCGAGGATCGTCTGGAGGGGGTGATGGATCGGACCGCGTCGCATCGTGCTCGTGCCTCCGGGCTCGAGAGGGGATCCTCAGGGCCCGAAGGCCAGGCTCAGGGATTCGATCGCCGCCCGCTGGAACGAGGGCGACGACCACATCGGCAACTCGACCCGGGGCAAGCGCGGCAGCGCGGCGGCGAGGCGGGCGAGGCTCGCCTCCTGCACCTCCTCGCGGAGCACGCGGCCACGGCCGGCCCGCGCGAGCGTGGCGAGCGGCGACGACGCCGACACCGCCTCGCCGAGCGAGCGCACGGCGTCTCGCTCGTTGGCCGAGAAGAGGCGCGGCAGCACCTGGTTCACCACGAGCGCGTGGACCGGCATCGCCAGCTCGTCGCGCAGGGCCGTGTGCAGCTCGAGCGTCTCGCTCACGGGCATGTCCTCGGGCAGCGTCACGAGCACGACCCCGCCCCGCGATGGATCGCGGAAGAGCGCCACGGCGTCCTCCGCCTCCCGGCGCAGCAGACCCGGCGGCGCGACGTCGAGGATGACCCGCGGGACGCGCAGCATGTCGAGGCCGTGCCCCGTCGCCGGCGCGTCGAGGATCACGAGGTCGTAACGGGGCCGCCCGTCGGCGAGGGTCTCCTTCGTGTGGAAGAACGCCTTGCCCAGCATCGACCACGCCTCGATGCCCGGCGTGCCGCGCAGCAGCGCGCTGACGATGCGGTTGTCGAAGATGGCCCGCTGCAAGGTCCGCGACTTCAGGACGATGAGCCCGTACTCCTCGAGCGCGTGCTGCGGGACCATGTTGACCGCGTCGATGGTCGACGTGACGGGCTGGTTGTGCGGGCCGACGGGCGCGACCTCGAGCAGCGTCGAGAGCCGCTCCTTGGCGTTCGCCATCGCGATCAGCACGCGCTTGCCCCGCCGCGCGGCAGCGAGTCCGAGCGCGGCCGACACCGTCGTCTTGCCGACCCCGCCCTTGCCGATGACGAACAGGAAGCGGCGGTCGAAGAGGTCGGTCATGGCCCGCGATGGCACGGTATCCGTTCGATCCCCGAGCGGCAAGCGCGGTGCGCGCTGAGCGCCGCGTCGGAAGACGGCCGGGGCACGTGACAAGCCGTGGGTCCGGCCTTCCCGAGGGGACGTCCGGACCCATGATTGCGGCGATGCAGCCCTGGATGAAGATCGCGCTGGTCGCAGGAGCCCTTCTCGGCGTGGCGGGCGTCGTGAGGTGGCAGGCCGCCCGACACTTCGTCTCCGAGCCTCCGTACCGGCTGCTGCGCCGCCTCGCGCCCGACGTGGAGCTGCGTGCCTACGCACCCGCGGTCCTCGCCGAGACGCGGGTCGAGGCCGCGTGGGACGACGCGCCCAGCCCGGCCTTCCGGCGGCTGGCAGGGTACCTGTTCGGAGGCAACGTCGCGCCCGCACGCCGCGCCGGCGGGGGCGACGCGACGGGCGGCGAATCGCTCGCGATGACCGCACCGGTCTCGCAGCGCACCGAACAGGGCGCGCAGGTGGTCGCGTTCTTCATGCCCGAGGGGCGCGACCTCGGTTCGCTGCCGGTCCCGCGCGATCCGCGCGTGGCGCTGCGCGAGGTGCCGGCCCGGACCGTCGCCGTGCTCTCGTACGCGGGCAGCGCGCGCCAAGCCGACCTCGACGCGCAAGCGAGTCGGCTGCGCGGGGTGCTCGACCGCGCGGGCCTCGAGCGCCTCGGCGAACCCACCTCGGCGAGGTACGACCCCCCCACCACGCTCCCGTGGCTGCGACGCAACGAGGTCTGGTGGGAGGTGCGAAGCGCGGAGTGAGGCCGCGCGTCGGACGCGGCCTCAGCGGACGCGATGGATCGCGGCCCGGTCCGAGCGGATCCGCTCGCCGGGCTCCCCTTCGATCGTGACGAGCGACCCGCGCCGCGCCCCCTCCAGCGGGTCGCCCGGGTGGCGGTGCCGATCGAGCCGGGTGATCCGGACGAGCCCCGGCGCGCCGCAGCCATGCCACTCGGTGACCCCCTTCGTCGCGACCGGGCCCCCCACGACGCGGAAGGCTCCGTCGGCGACGCTTCCCTCGATCCGTCGGAGGGTCAGGTACGCGTAGCTCAGGCCCTCCCATCGGAGGCCTGCCCCGCGCGCAGTCGGCCGCAGCGATTCGGGCAGCGCGAGGGGGAGTTCCTCGTGGCACCAGTCCCGCTCGTTCGCGAGCATCGGGCACGGGCCTTCCCGGGTGCACGGCGCGAACACCCGCACGTCCGGCCACGCCTTGGCCTTCACCTGATCGCGCACCCGCGCGAGCTCGCGCGCCGACTCCTTGAGGGCCGGCTCGATGACCACGATGGCCCCGTCCTCGCTCAGGATCGACGCGCACCGCGCGAGCAGCGCCGCGCGGCGCTCGAGCCGCTCCGCGTGCTCGGTCCACAGCTCGTTCAGCGAGAGCCCGAGCGTAATCAGCGAGAAGGGCCCCCCGAGCGCGCGCACGTCGATGCGCTCGAGGTCGAGCTCGCGGGTCTCGAGGGCGATGGGCACCGAGTGCGCCTCGAGGGCACCGCGGCCCGAGCGGCCCGCGAGGTGGCGCAGGACGTCGAGGGAGCGCGGGTCCCGCTCGATCGCCAGCGCGTCGAGCCCCGTGACGCCCATGCGCCGCGCGAACGTCGCGGTGCCGAGCAGCGTGGCCCCGAGGCCCGCCCCGAGGTCGAGCACCCGGAGCCGCTCGCCCCGAGGCCAGCGGCCCGCCCACGCCAGCTCCGCGAGGGGTCCCTCGACCTTCGGGAGGTCGCGCGGAAGAAAGAATCGAAGGCGGGCGGCGAGCGCGGCGCTCTGGGATCGCAACGCGCCGCGGTCGCGCGTGTAGAGCTCGCTCAGGCGCGCGACCTCCGTCTCGAGCGCGGGCCCCTTCCGGTCGTGCGGACCGAGCAAGACGGGGCCCGCCTCGTCGATGGCGTGCATCCATGCGTCGCAGAGGGCGTGGGGCTCGGCGCGGGGGTCGGTCACGCGCGGCACCCTACCACCGGCCCGGCCGCCGCGACGACCCGCGACGTCGAGGAACGGTCGTTCCGTGCCCGCGGCCCTCGGCATCGGGTCCCGCCGCGCTATGCTGCCCGGCAGTGGTCCGCGTCCTTCCCACGATCCCGCCCGAGCTCGTGGTGGCCGATCACGACGAGCCGTGTCCGTACCTCGAGGGTCAGGTGGCGCGGCGTCCGCTGCGCTTCCCCATCCGCAAGCTCACGCGGGCCGAGCTCGATGCGCGCCTCGAGGCCGGCGACCGGCGCAACGGCTTCTACCTCTACGACCAGCACTGCCCCGCCTGCCGTGCCTGCGAGCCCCTGCGCGTCGATGCCCTCGGATTTCAGCCGTCGAGCAGCCAGGCGCGCGCTGCGCGCAAGGCAGACCGCGCCCTCCTGGTGGAGGTCGGGGAGCCGTGCGTCGACGACGAGCGCCTCGCGCTGTTCACCAAGCACGAGCAGGGGCGCGGACTCAGCACCCGCACCGAGCCCATCGGCGCCGAGGAGTTCACGTCGTTCCTGGTCGAGTCGAGCGTGCCGACGTTCGAGCTGCGGTACCGCCTGCGGGCCACCGGCGAGCTCATCGGCGTCGCGTTGACCGACCGCGCCGAACGCTCGCTCTCGGCGGTCTACACGTACTACGACCCCGCGCACGCGCACCTCTCGCCCGGCATCTTCTCGATCGTCACCCAGCTGCGCCTGTGCCAGGCCTGGGGACTGCCGTGGCTCTATCTCGGACTGGCCGTCCAGGGCAGCGACCGCATGCGGTACAAGCTCGACTGGTTCCCCCACGAGCGGCGGCTGAACGGGGCATGGGCGCGCTTCGAGCGCCCGCAGGTTCGATGACCCTGCAACCGCGCCCGGTGCCCCTTGGCCGCCTCGACGCCCGCAGCGCCGTGCGATAGGTTCGGCCCCGGAAATGGCCCCTTCGACGACCCGCCTCCCGACTGGCATCGCCCTCCTCGGTGCGCTCACGTCCGTCCTCGTGATCGCCACGCTCTGGGCCGTGTTCGCGCACGCCCCCGTCGAGCGGCAGATGGGCATCGTCCAGAAGATCTTCTACTTCCACGTGCCGAGCGCGTACGCGATGTACGTCGGCTTCACCCTCGCGATGATCGGCAGCGTCGGGCACCTCTGGAAGCGCCAGGACAAGTGGGATGCGCTCGCCGTCGCCGGCGCCGAGGTCGGCCTGCTCTTCTGCGCCATCGTCCTCATCACCGGGCCGCTGTGGGCCCGCAAGGCCTGGGGGGTCTACTGGACGTGGGATCCGCGCCTGACGACGACGCTCCTGGCCGGCATGGTCTTCGCCGCCTTCGTGGTGCTGCGGAGCGTGGGCGGCGCGGGCGAGGCGGAGAAACGCTTCGCGTCGGGCCTCGGGATCGTCGGGTTCTTCCTGCTGCCGGTGATCCATTACTCGGTCCAGCGCTGGCGCGGTCAGCACCCGACCGTCATCACGCGCGCCGGCGGCGGCCTGCACCCGGACATGCGACCCGCGCTGTGGCTGGGCTTCGCGCTCTTCACCGCCCTCGTGGCGCTGCTGGTGTGGGCGCGGGCGAGGGCCGAGCAAGCGCGTCTCGGCCTCGCCGCCCTCGAGACCGAAGCGGCCGCGCAGGGCCTGATGGAGGACGCATGAAGACGTGGCAGGGACTCTCGCTCGCGCTCGCAGCGCTCGGCCCGTGTGGCGCCGCGCACGCCGACGTGCCGCCCCCGCCCCCGCAGCCTCCTGCCGAGGACGCGGCCGCGAGCCGCTCGGCCACCTTCCAGGCCGTCGAAGGCGCGTCGGCCGAGGATGTGCCGGGCGGACCCTTGCTGGTCTCGGCCTACGCGGTCGTGCTGGTGCTCCTCGTGGGGTACGTGGTGTGGCTGGCGCGGCTGCAAGCGGGCACGGCCCGCGAGCTCGCGAGGCTGCGGGCCGCCGTCGAGCGCGCCCCCGAGGCACGCGGGCCCTCGGCCGAGTGAGCGCGGGATGGGCCTTCCCACGATCGAGCACATCGTCTTCATTCCCGGGATCCTCCTGGTCGGGATCGCCCTGGGATACGTGGCCGGCGCGCGGGCAGCGCGCGCGGAGTTGAAGCGGCGCGACCACGCACGGAAGCGCTGAGCCGAGGAGCGGACCCATCATGATGAACTTCGAACTCACCGAAGAGCAGCAGGCGCTGGTGCAGACGGCGCGTCAGTTCACGCGCGACCGGGTCATCCCCGTCGCGGCCGAGTGCGATGCGCACTCGCGCTTCCCGAAGGACGTGTACAAGCAGGCCTGGGAGCTCGGGCTGGTCGCGCCTGGCATCCCCGAGGAATACGGCGGCGCGGGCCTGGGAGAGCTGGACAACGTGCTGATGACCGAAGAGCTGGCCTACGGCTGCACGGGCATCCAGACGTCGATCACCGCGACGACGCTCGCCGCCACGCCGGTGATGGTCGCCGGCACCGAGGCCCAGAAGAAGAAGTACCTCGGTGCGCTGACGTCCGAGCCGAGCTTCGCGGCCTACGCGATCACGGAGCCGTCGGCTGGCTCCGATGCCGCAGGCCAGCAGTGTCGGGCCCGCAAGGTCGGCGACGACTGGGTGCTCAGCGGCCAGAAGATCTACATCACGAACGCCTCGCTCGCGTCGTGGTTCGTCGTGTTCGCGACGACCAACCCCGAGAACCGGCACCGCAGCATCATGGCGTTCATCGTCGACCGCGACGCGCCCGGCCTCTCGATCGGCAAGAAGGAAGACAAGCTCGGACAGCGCGCGAGCGACACCGCGACCGTGATCCTGGAGGACGTCGTCGTCCCGGGCAGCAACCTCCTCGCCGGCGAGGGCGACGGCTTCAAGCTCGCGATGCACACCTTCGATCGCACGCGCCCCGACATCGGCGCCGGTGCGTGTGGCCTCATGCGCCGCGCGATGGACGAGTCGATCCGCTTCGCGCTCGAGCGCAAGACCTTCGGCACCGCCATCGCGAACCACCAGGCCGTGCAGTTCATGATCGCGGAGATGGCGATCAAGTACGAGGCCACGAGGCTGCTCGTGCACAAGGCCGCGTGCATGATCGATCGCGGCTCGAAGAACTCCATCGTCGCCAGCTACAGCAAGGCCTTCGGCGCCGACGCGGCGATGCAGGTCGCGACCGACGCGGTGCAGGTCTTCGGCGGCGCCGGATACATGAAGGACTACCCCGTCGAGAAGCTGATGCGCGACGCCAAGATCCTTCAGATCTACGAGGGCACCTCGCAGGTGCAGCGGATGGTCATCGCCAAGAACCTGTTCGCTTCGTACAAGTGAGTTCGCGTCGTCCCACGACCGGCGGCCGCACCGCGGCCGTCGCACCTCCGATCGGCCGCCGCGTCGCGCGGGGGAGCCTGCTCGCCGCCGGGCTCGCCCTCGCGGCGTCCGCATCTCGGCCGCTCGCGGTGTCGGGGCAGGTCGGAGGAGCCACGTCCACCGCGGTGCCGGGCGACCGCGGCATGCCGCGGTCCTTCGCGTCCACGGGGGTGTCGGAGGACGCCATCCTGAACGCGCTCGCGCAGGCGCGGCCCGAGCATCTGCGTTCCGTCGGGAACACGTCGGTGACGCTCGCGGCCGATCTCGCGGGGCCCATCGACGCCGCGTTCAAGGTGGAGAGCCCCGTGCACCCCCGGGGCTGGCTCTCGGAGGTCGCCGCCTACCGCGTCGCGCGGGCCCTCGGCCTCGACGACGTCCCGCCCGCGATGGTGCGGTGGCTCGATCGTGGCCTGGTGGAACGGACGCTCGATCCGGGGAGCGACGGCGGCTTTGCAGGGCTCTCGGAGCGCTGCACCTTCAGCGGCAACAGCCTTCGGGGTGCACTCATCTACTGGGTCCCCGGGCTGCAGGACGCCGACCTCGACACCCCGGCCGGCATCGCGCGCTGGCGCGCTTGGCTGACTCCGTCGAGCCCCATCCCGCCCGCCGAACGCGCGCTCGCCCGCGACCTGTCGAACGTGCTCCTGTTCGACTTCGTCATCGGCAACCGGGACCGGTGGTCCGGCGGCAACGTGCGGCCGGTCGGCGACCGGCTCATCATCCGCGATCACAACCTCTCGTTCCCGTCGACCCTGCCCGAGGCGCAGGCGCACCGGATGCTCGCGACGCTCCGGCAGAGCAGCCGCTTCTCGCGGAGCGTCGTCGCGCGGCTTCAGGGGCTCGACGAGGCCGCCCTCCGTGGAGCGCTCGCCGAGCCCGTGCTCGGGAGCCTGCTCGACCCTCGACAGGTGGCCGCGGTGCTGGCCCGGCGAGACATCGTCCTCTCGTACATCGGCGCCCTCGTCGAGACCCACGGCGCCGACCGGGTGCTCAGCTTCGAGTGACGCTCGAAGTCGCGTGCTCCTCGGCTTCGAGGGAC
>CAIKNO010000730.1 GCA_903828805.1 uncultured Sandaracinus sp.
CGTCGTGCGGCCCGGCGGATGGGCCTGCGTTCGAGCTCGCGCTCTTCGACGGGAGCGTCGCAGCGTGCAGCATCGACGGCGCGCCGCTCTCGGTCTCGTTCTACGTGCACGACCTCTCGGGCGCGCCCATCCCGCCGATGGCGGGAAACGTGATCACCTCGACGACCGCGCTGCCGAGCGGCACCGCGAATCGCTGCCTGGCAGGCGTCTGCGAGAGCAGCGAGGACTGGTCACTCAACTTCCGCAGCTACGACGTCGCCATGGGCGCGCGCGGCTCCTACACCGTGCTCTGGGCCGATGGAAGCCGGTCCGCCGGACAGTTCGACGCCGCGTGGTGCGCGGGGAGGCCGCGCTGCCCTTGACCGCGATGCGTCTCGGGCGAGAGGCGCCCGCGTGAGCGACGCACTCAACCCGCGGCACCGACGAAGCGCGAAAGGGCGGCGTGAAGCGACGGACTGGAGGTCGCGGGGTCGCGGAGGGGGCTTCCTTCGGCGTGACGCTGGGCGCGGTCGCGCCGTGGGCGCTGCCGGGTCTCGCCGCGCGCTCGAGCCGGCATCGCGTCGCGGCCCTCGGCATCGTGGACGAGGACGCAGACCTCGGCGTCGAGGTGGCGGCAAGGTGCGGGCTCCACGCGCGCAGACGTTCCGACTCATCGCGGCCCGCGCGACGGCCCGACGCGGGCCCGCTCGAAGACCTCGACCGGCGCCGCGCTCACCGTCCACGGCAGCTCCTCCCCGACGAGGTAGTAGCCGTGTCGCGCGGTCATCGTGCGGAGCCTGTCCCAGAACGCGGCGGGCACGACGTGCGGCGCCATCGGGCGGAGCCGCGCGGCGTCCTCGGGGCGCAGCGGGGGCTGCGAGACGAGGCGCGGCCGGATCACCACGTCTCCCTCCGACAGCCGCGTCACCCCCGGCTCGTAGCGGACGAGGCCCGCCTCCGCCGCATGCCACTGCCACCCCCAATGCCCGACGAAGAACGTCCGCCCGCGCTCCGAGGACGGCGCGAATCGATGCGCGGCGTCCCGGTAGCTCTCGGCCCAGCGACGGTCCGACACCGCGAGGCCGACCCCGAGCACGAGCGTCGCCGCCGTCCCCGCGATGAGCAGTCCGAGGCCCTCGGGCCGACCGAGCCAGGCTCCGTGTCGACGTGCGAGCAGCAGCATCACGGACGGGAGGACGAGCAAGACGTGGCGCACCGCCATGAACGGGGCGAGCGCGACCACGAACGCCGCACCCGACGCGGCCATCACGCCGAGCGTGAGCGCATGCCGCGCGCCCGGGTCGAGCCCGCGGCCGTCCCCGAGCGGACCTCCGAGCGCCGCGCGGACCCCGTCGAGCCCGCCGGTCTCGGCCCGCCATGCGCGCACGAAGGCGACCACGAGCCCGAGCCCCGCGAGAAGGAAGAGCACGCGGACGGCAGACGTCACCACGCCCTCCCCCGCGACCGCGGGCACGTGCGGCGCGACGAGCTGCGTGCCGAGCGCGCCGAGCGCCACCACGCCGAGCGCGGCGACGCGATGCCGGCTCGAGAGCGCAGCGAGTCCCGGCAGCGCCCACGGCGCGACCGCGCCCAGCGTCACGCCGAAGAGCACGCCCTTCCCCGCGACCCCGCCGAGCGACTCGAGCATCGGCGGGCGGGCGCCGCCGATCCGCCCCGCGAGGTGCACGCCCCCGTAGTCCCACAGGTTGAAGAGGGACCAAGCGACGAGCATCGAGGCCGGGACCGCGAGCCACGCGAGCCTCCGCAGCGCGGCGCGCGGCGCGAAGGGGACGGGTCCGCGCGCGAGCGCCTCGACCACGAACACCGGCACCAGCGCGAGGCTCGTGTACTTCACGAGCGAGGCCACACCGATGAAGAACGCCGCGCGCCCGAGGCCTCGATGTCCGTCGGGGCCGACCTCGCCCGTGAGCGCGTGCAGCACCGCGATCCACAAGCAGACGAGCGGCGCGTCCGTCATCGCGTTCTGGCCCGGAAGGAACGCCGGTCCGAGGAAGAGCAGCGCGGGCCCGAGGAGCGACAAGCGCGCGCCGACGACGCGCTGCCAGGTCCGGTGAAAGAGCCAGAGCCCCACGGCCAGCCCGAAGGCCACCCACAGCTGACCCGCCAGCAGCAGATCGGACGTGAGCACCCCGAGCGCGGCCATCGCGTAGAAGAACAGATGCGGCTGGTTCAGCTCGGAGATCGGCGCGGCATGCCCTTCCCAGTCGACCAGGCCGCGCATCGGATGCAGCGGCGCGCGCTGGATCCACCGGGCGATCTCCAGATGCGCGGTGTCGTCGATGTGCGCGGCCTTGCCCAGGTTGAGCGCGCAGCACACGACCCACACCGCTCCGAGCACCATGGGCGCGTGCCACGCCGGAGCGGATGGCGCGGCCCGGGCGTCGGAGGGCGTCGCGTCCGGCGCGCTCATGTCCCTTCTCCCGACGGGGAGCCCCCGAACGCCCGGCGGGCGTGGGCCCGGTCCTCGTCGTCGAGCACGAAGGCCCACATCGAGACCGACGCCGCGAGCGCGGCGAGCCACGGCACGACGACCCGCAGCGCGGCCGCGCCGGACGCCGGAACCGACAGCCGCGCGAGCATCGCGGGCAGCCCCGCAGACTGCGTCCCGAAGGCCACGAGCCCGAGGACGAGCAGCAGCAGCGCCCCGAGCCGCACGCGGCCCGACGCGAACGCGCGGAGCGGCAGGAACCCGAGCCGGTCGCCCGCCGCGAACAGGAGCACCGCGTCGAGGGTCACCCGCAGCGTCCACGCCAGCGCCGCCCCCGGGATGCCCCATGCGCTGACGAGCACCCACACCACGAACGCGTGGACGGGCAGCTCGACGAGGTGGAAGCGCGCCGTCACGTCGGGGCGCCCGCACGCCTGCACCACCGCGTAGGGCACCGACGCCAGGGAGTTGACGAGCACGCCGACCGCGAGCCATTGCAGCGCCGTCACGCTCTCGTCCTGCACGCCGGGGCCGAGCCAGAGCTCGAGCATCCCGCGACCGAACGCGACGGTGAGGATGACCGTCGGCCCGAGCAACAGGAACAGGTACTTCACCGCGCGCGACGCGAACGTCGCGAGCACGTCGAAGCGCCCCTGACCGGCGAGCGTGCTGAACGCGGGAAAGAGCGTGTCCGACAGGCACGCCGCGAGCAGCGAGAGCCGCATGATCATCTCGGAGGGCGCCGTGTAGCGCGTCACCGCGCCGATGGACCGCAGCATGCCGATCGCCAGGCGCTCCACGTAGGTCAGCAGCGGGTTCACCGCGTTCGAGACCATGACCCAGCCGCCGAACCCCGCGAGCGCGCGCAGCTCGGCCCGGTGCACGCGCGGCACGCCCCACAGCACCGGGAACACCCGCACGCACATCGAGGCCTGCACCACGCAGATCACCACGACCGCCGCGAGGAGCATCAAAGCGACGCCGTCGAGCCCGAGCCCCAGCGCGACCCCGGCGACCGGCAAGAGCGCCGACGAGAGGTAGAACGGGACCTTCACCGCGTTGACCAGCTCGAAGCGCTGCGCGGCCTCGAGGATGCCGAAGAGCCCCTCCATCACGACGACGACCGGCACCGCGAACGCGAGCGTGAAGAACGTCGCCCGGGCCTCGGGCACCAGCGCGGCGGGGATCTGCAGCGCGTGCTCCACCAGCAAGGGCGTCGCCCCGAGCAGGAGCAGCCCGCCGAGCCCGCCCGAGCACGCCTGCGCGACGAGCGCCGAGCCCGCCAGGCGCGCGAGCCTCGCCTCGTCTCGCTGGCCGAGGGACTCCGCCACGAGCGTGCGCAGCGCCCGCCCGAGCCCGAAGTCGAACGTGGCCGCCCCGTTCATCACGACCCAGCAGAGCGCGAGGATGCCGAAGCGATCCTGCCCGAGGCTGCGGATGAGGTAGGGCACCGTGGCGAGCACCACGAACAGCGGCACGCCCTGACCGGCGAGGTTCAGCAGCGTGTTGCGAACGACGAGCGCGCCGGCCACGTCGAAGACCGCGGAGGCGGGCCCGTCCGTCGCCAGCAGAGCCCCATCGGACGACGACCTCTCGCCGGACGAAGGAACGTCGGGCAGCGTCGGCGCGGGCCCCTCGCGGGACGACGGAGCGTCGGGCCCGATGAACGCCGGCGCGCCGGCGACCGCCACCCGCGCGTTCGGGTCCGAGACGCTCACGGCCGGGCGATGGCCTCGAGGAGCGCGTGACCGAACTGATCGTCGGGCTCGAGGACGGCCCCCTCGCCCCACTCGTTCCACGCGTTCACGAAGAGGTAGCCCTCGGTGCGCCGTCGCTGGATGCGCAGGTACTCCTCGAAGAGCGCAGGGGTGAAGCCCCGGTAGATGGTCGCGCGCTTGCCGATGCGCGGCGAGTTGTCCCAGCCCGAGAACATCCCGCGGTACTGCGTCGGGTGGACCTTCGGCAGCTTCACCAGCTTCTCGAACGCCTTGCGCGCATCGACCACCGTCGTGGCCCCGGTCGCCTGATAGGCCGCGTTCGCGAGGTCCTCGAGGCCCGGCTTCGCGAAGAAGCGCTGCACGACGTTCGCGCTCGCCAGGTAGTTCGGGACGAACTCGACGACCGCGTCCACGCCCTCGATCGGCCGGATGTTGTCGCTGAAATTGCCCAGCATCATCACGAGGTGAAGGCCCTCGAAGCCCTCCTTGCGGAGGCGCTCGGTCCACCGCGCGAAGCGCTCCGGGTGCCGGTCCACCTGGCCGAGCCGGTAGACGACGAACATGGGCTTGCCGTCCACGCGGATGTAGTTCGGGTGCCGGAAGAAGGGCAGCAGGTAGTCGAGGTGCGCGTCCCACTCGTCGGGACCGCCGTAGGTCTGCGCCTGCAGCACCTCGCGCTCGTGACCGTCCCAGCGCCGCGTCCACGGCTCGTTCGCCCAGCTCATGCAGAAGGGCAGATCGGGCTCGCCGTCTTGCAGCATCCGCTCGAGCGGCTTCTCGAGCAGGAGCTTGCCTCCGAACCAGTAGTGGTAGTAACAGAACCCGTACACCCCGTGCCGCTTGGCGAGGTCCGCTTGGGCGGCGCGCGCCTGCCGCGTCGAGAGGTCGTAGGTGCCGAGGCTCTCGTGAGGGCGGCGCACCCGATGCCCCTCGAACACGGGACTCCAGCGCTCGAGGTGCCGCCACTCGGTGAAGCCCTCACCCCACCACCGGTCGTTCTCGGCGACGGTGTGGTACTGCGGCAGATGAAAGGCGATGACCTTCGACATCGGACGGGCTCCGGGAGGACGACCCGATGTAGCCGCCCCACCGAGCCTTGTCGACTCACGGCACAGCGCGGGGCCTCGGGGCACCCCGCCGACGCCGCGCTCAGGCGTCCTCGAGCGGGCCGCGCGCGAGGTCGCGCACCAGCACCTTCGAGCGGCGCGAGCGGTCGTAGCGCAGCTTCCGCGCCTCGGGCAGCGCGCGCACCGACGCGGGCTCGAAGCCGCGCTCCCGGAACCAGTCGCTCGTCTGGGTCGTCAACACGAAGAGCCCCGACAGGCCCATCGCGCGCGCCCGCTCGGCGATGTACTCGACGAGCGCTTCGCCGCGTCCGGCCTCCCGGTAGCGCGAGAGCACCGCGAGGCAGTACAGCTCGCCGACGTTCTCGGGCGAGAACGCCTCCAGGCCCGCGCAGCCGATCACCATTCCGTCGCGCTCCACGACCGTGAAGCGTTCGATCTCCTGCTCCAGCGTCTCGCGGCTGCGGCGCACGAGGATGCCCGCCTCCTCGAGCGGCGCGAGCAGCTGCAGCAAGCCGGGGATGTCGTCGAGCCGCGCCGGACGCATGTCCTCGTAGCGCTCCGCCGTGACCAGCGTGCCCTTGCCCTCGCGGGTGAACAGCTCCTGCAGCATCGAGCCGTCCACGCGGCGCGCGACGAGGTGGCAGCGCCGCACCCCCTCACGGCATGCCCGCGACGCGGCCGCGAGGTGCTTCACGGTGTCGTCGTGCAGGTGCTTGCCCGCCTGCGTCAGCTCGTCGGCCTCGGTCGGCGTCAGCTGCGCTATCGTGCGCCCGCGGCGGTCGACGACGCCCTTGCCCTCCACCAGCTGGAGCAGCTTGTCCGCGCCGAGCGCCACGGCCGCGGCGGACGCGACCTCGTGGGACGAGAGGTTGTACGCCTCCCCCGCCGGCGAGTACCCGAGCGGCGAGATCAGCACGATGGCGCCGGCGTCGAGGCGCAGCTTGATGGCCTCCGCGTCGATGCGGCGCACGCCTCCGGTGCGCTGGAAATCGACCCCGTCACGGACCCCGACCGGCCGCGCGACCACGAAGTTGCCGGACGCGACGCGGATCCGCGCGTGCGCCATCGGCGAGGTCGGCAACCCCATCGAGAGCAGCCCCTCGATCCGGATCCGGGTGTTGCCGACGGCGTCCTCGACGCAGCGCATCGTGGCCGGATCCGTCACGCGCACGCCCTGATGGAAGCGCGGCCGCAGGCCCCGCTCCCGCATCCGCAGGTCGATCTGCGGCTTGCTGCCGTGCACCAGCACGAGCCGCACCCCGAGCGAGTGCATGAGCGCGACGTCCTGCACGAGGAGCGGGAACGCCTCGTCGATCACGGCCTCGCCGCCGAACATCACGACGAAGGTGCGGCCTCGATGCGCGTGGATGTACGGCGCCGAGAGGCGGAAGAAATCGACGAACGAGGTCGGAGCCGCCGGGGCCTTCACCGTGCGGACTCCGGGCCGGTGAAGCGGGCGATCAGCCGCTCGAGCAGCGAGAGGCACGGCTCGATGCGGTCGAGCCCGAGGAACTCGTCGGGCTGGTGCGCGACCGCGATGTCGCCGGGGCCGAGCACGAGGGTGTCCATCCCGAGCTGGGCGAGGAAGGGTCCCTCGGTGCCGAAGGCCACCGCCCCGGCGGCGTGGCCGGTCAGCGCCTCGGCCGCCCGGACGATCGCGGCGGTCGGCGAGGTCTCGAAGGGAGGGACCGGCGGGTGGAGCGGACCGCCCTCCATCGTCAGGCCGAGGCCCTCGATGGCGCGCGCGACCGCGCGGTGCAGCTCGGCGCGGACGAGCGCGTCGTCCATCCCCGGCAGCACCCGGATGTCGAACTGCAGCTCGCAGTGCGCGCAGATGCGGTTGGGGTTGTCGCCGCCGTGGATGTTGCCGAGGTTCATCGTGGTCGTCGGGGGGTGCAGATCGTCGCGGCGGTGCCGCAGCGCGAGGTCCTGCCGGACGTCCACGAGCGCGTTCATCGCGCGGCGCATCCCCTCGAGCGCGCTCGCGCCGAGCTCGGGATCGGACGAGTGACCGCTGCGCCCCGTGAGGCGGAGGAACTCCATCGTCACGCCCTTGTGCATCCGCACCGGCCGCAGCCCCGTCGGCTCGCCGATGACCGCGCAGCCGCCCGACGGCCGGCCCGCCGCGAGCAGCGCGC
>CAIKNO010000731.1 GCA_903828805.1 uncultured Sandaracinus sp.
AGCGGGCGCATCGCGCGCTCGCCGTTGTACGGCAGCACGACGAAGAAGTCGGTCTCGGGGATGGTGCTCGACGCGTCGGTCGGGCTCGTGCCCGCGGCGCCCTCGGCGAGGTCGCTCAGGCCGTCGCCGTCGGTGTCGACGTCGGTCGGGCTCGTGCCCTGCGCCACCTCGTCCGCGTCGGGGATGCCGTCGTTGTCGGAGTCGGTGTCGAGGAAATTCGGCGCGCCATCGGCGTCGCTGTCGGAGGGCGCGCACGGGTTGGTGGAGCGCGCCTCGTCGGCGTCGGGCAGCCCGTCGCCATCGGAGTCGGTGTCGGCGCTGTTCGCCTGCCCATCTCCGTCGAGATCGCCATTGCCCTCACGGGCGTCGGCGATGCCATCGCCATCGGCGTCCGCGGTCGACGCGCAGGCCGCGGCCGCGTCGCTGCCGGGATCGACACCGCCGTCGCTCCGGGTGGAGCGCGGGCCGGATCGGCCGGGCGTGCAGCCCACGCCGGTCGCCAGCATGAGCACGAGTCCCCACGACCACCACTGCTTCATCGGTTCCTCCACCTCGGTGGCCGAGTCTACGGCAACGGGCGCTCGGTGACTACGACGGCACCGGAAGCGCCTCACATGCCCGCGAGGGTCGTCAGGCTCTCGAGCCGCGAGGGCGCCGTCATGCGCCGCGCCGCGACTCCGTCGACCGCGTGCGAGGGCACCGCCCGGAGCAGCTCGACGTTGTGATCGTCGCGACGGAAGCTCACGGGGTCGAACCACCCCGAGGCCCACTCCATCGTCGCCAGGGCCCGGAAGCGTCGCTCGAAGCAGTCGTCGGCGTCGTGGTCCACCAGCGTCGCGAAGATCGACATCGTCCCGTCGCCGTTGTCCACGAGCTCGATGAGCCGCGCCTGCGACGGATAGTCCGCGACAGCGCTCGTCATGATCTCCCAGTAGCCGGGATGCTCGGCGTCCGGACCCGGCACGGGCCGGATGCGGTTGTCGTGGGTGTGGCCCACGAGCCAGGCGATCACCTCGGGGCGGGACGCGACGAGGGCCTCGATCTCCTCCGGGCTCAGGGCGTCGGGGTTCTCGCTCGGCCCGGCCTCGCCGTTCCGGCGATCCATCGAGAGCGTCGCGTGGTGCGACGCGAGCATCACGAGCACCCCGTCGGCCACGGCGCGATCGAGCTCCGGGATCAACCATCCATCGACCATCTCGCGGGTGATCATCCCGAGCGAACCGCCGCTGCGATCGCTCGAGTCGATCGCCAGCACCCGGAGGAGACCGGGCACGGCATCGTGGGCCCAGTTCGCGCCGAGGCGCGTGTCGACGGGCCCCGACGCGGGATAGCCGTGGCCCACGGGCCCTTGATCGCCTGCGGACGTCGCGGCGCGGACGGTGGCGACGATGGCGTCGCGGTCCACGAGGGCGCGGCCCGGGTCCACCGGCACGGGTGACATCGTGACGGCGCCGTACCAGCGCCGGTAGTCGCGCGTGCCGCCCGTCGGCTGGCCCCCGAGCGCCTGCATGCGCAGCGCGTCGGTCGGCGCGTTGATGCCCACGACCTCGACGTCGTGGTTGCCGGGCACGTAGAGCCAGGGCGCGGGGAAGGCCGTGGGGTCGAAGGGGTCCTTGGGATCGTTGTCGTCGCCGGGGATCGGATCGTCGTCGTCCCCCGAATCCGTTTCGAGCGCAGGCTCGCCGTTCATCAGCGAGATCACCCACTGCAGCTCGTTCTCCTGGCCGCTGTCCGCGCAGTCGCCGGTGACGACCCCGAAGTCGTAGGGGCGCTCGGGGCGCTCGATCCGCGCGAGGGTGCGGCTCATCGCGGAGACCGCGCGCGGCAAGTACGCCTCCTGCGCCCGGAGCGCGCCCGCCGTGCCGGGACTGTCGAACCGCGCGAGTCGGGTGGGCGATTCGTCGTCGACGAGCTGGAAGTCCGAGAGATGGGCGAACCACGCGAGCGAGCGGCGGTCGGTGCTCGCGCTCTCGGCGCCGAGTTCGGTGCGACGGACGTGGGCCTCGCCGGGGCCCGCGCTCACGCGGTGCAACCCCATCGACCGGTACATCGCCTCACCGGCCTCGAGGGCGGGGTTCCGGGGGCCGGGCATCGCGACACGCGCCGCGGGCACGAGGGTGCGCACGAGGGTGCTCGGCACCGCATCGGTCGGCATCGGGTCGTCCTCGACGCACGCGGGCAGCCGCAGCCCCATGTGGGCGTCGCCAGCGTCGGGAACCTCGGCGTCGACGGCCGCATCCGCCACCGCCGCATCGGGCGGGGCGCCCTCGCCGCCGCAGCCCAACGAAAGGAGAAGCCCGAGCCCCATCATGCGACGCATCCGCGAAGGCTACACCCACGTGACGTTCGAGTGACTTCTTTGTGACTCCCGACGGCCTCGGGCGGGTTCCCAACACGGCCGATGCCGTGCCATGCTCGCGCCCGATGTTCGTCAAGACACGATGGCGCTCGGAGCGCCTGGGCGGCGAGGCCACGATGGCCCGCTGGGGTCACTTCGGTCAGCCTGTGCTGATCTTTCCGACCGCCGGTGGCGATGCGGAGGAGATCGAGCGCATGCACGTGATCCGCGTGCTGCGCCCACTGATCGACGCCGGACGCATCAAGGTCTACTCGTGCGACTCGGTGGCGGGCCGGGTGTGGTTCCACAAGGAGGGGAGCCCCCAGCACCGCATGTGGATGCAGCACCAGTTCCACCAGTACGTGAAGCACGAGGTCGTGCCGGCCATCCGGCTCGACTGCCAGCGCGACGACGTGCCGATCTGGACGGCGGGTGCGTCGATCGGCGCGTTCCACGCGGTGGCGACCGTGTGCCGCTTCCCGGACGTGTTCCACCGCGCGCTCGCGATGAGCGGCACCTACAACCTCATGCGCTTCATCGAGGTGAACCAGTTCACGTCGGAGTACTTCGTGTCGTCGCCGCGGGACTTCGTCCCGACCCTCGAGGGTCCGCACCTCGAGGTCCTTCGCCAGCGCTTCGTGCTGATGGCCACCGGGGCGGGCCGCGCGGAGAACGTCGGCGAGAGCTGGGCGATGGCCAACGTGCTCGGTCAGAAGGGGATCCCCAACCGGCTCGATGACTGGGGTCCGGAGTGGCACCACGACTGGCCGACCTGGCGTGAAATGTTGCCGAAGTACCTCGGCGAGTGGACCGACCCCCGGAGCTGAGGACGCTGCATGGAAGACACACGCGGACACAAGAAGGTGGACGGGCAGCTCGAAGGCGAGGCCCGTCGTCAATTCACGCGCGCGCTGCTCGCCGACCTACGCGCGCTCGAGCGGATGATCGACGAGGACGCGTTCGAGACTGGGGTGGCGCGCATCGGCGCGGAGCAAGAGCTCTTCCTGGTCGACGAGGCGTTCCATCCAGCGGCGGGCGCGATGAAGATCCTGGAGCGGATCGACGACCCGCACTTCACGACCGAGCTCGGTCTGTTCAACCTCGAGGTGAACGCCGATCCCCAGCCGCTGGCGGGCGACGGCCTGGCGCGGATGGAGGCGCAGATGCTCGGCTTGCTCGACAAGCTGCGCGACGTGGCGGCCGAGGTCGACATGATGCCCGTGCTCGTCGGCATCCTGCCGACGATCCGCAAGAACGATCTGGGGCTCGAGAACATGGTCCCGAGCCCGCGCTACCGCGCGCTCAATCAGGCCATGACCGAAGCGCGCGGCGCGGCCTACGATTTCGCGATCAGGGGGACCGACGACCTCGTCGTGCAGCACGACTCGGTGATGGTCGAGGCCTGCAACGCCAGCTTCCAGGTCCACCTGCAGGTCGACCCCAAGGACTTCGCGCGGCTCTACAACCTCGCGCAGGCGCTCGCCGCGCCGGTGCTGTCGATCGCGACGAACTCCCCGCTCCTGTTCGGACGCAGGCTCTGGAACGAGACGCGGATCGCGCTCTTCGAGCAGGCCGTCGACACCCGGCACAAGGGTCATCACCTCCGCGAGTCGTCCGCCCGCGTCAGCTTCGGCAAGCGCTGGGTGCGCAACAGCGTCCTCGAGATCTACAAGGAAGACGTCGCCCGCTTCCGCACGCTCGTCGGAACCGACCTCGACGAGAACGCACTCGAGGCGCTCGACGCGGGCCGCGTCCCCCAGCTCAAGGCGCTGCGGCTGCACAACGGCACCGTCTACCGCTGGAACCGCGCCTGTTACGGCATCGGTCCGAACGGCAAGCCGCATCTCCGGATCGAACTGCGTGTGCTGCCCTCGGGTCCCACGGTCACCGACGAGATCGCCAACGCGGCGTTCTGGTTGGGCCTGATGAGCGAGATGGGCGCGAACGGCGAGGACGTCGCCACGCGGATGGACTTCGATCACGCCCAGGCGAACCTCTACGCCGCCGCGCGCGAAGGCCTCGGGGCGCGCTTCACGTGGCTCGATGGCGAGGAAGTGCTCGCGCAGCCGCTGGTGCTCGACCGCTTGCTGCCGATGGCCCGCAGGGGCCTCGTGCGCGCCGGCGTCGATGCGGCCGACGCGACGCGGTACCTCGACGTGATCGAGCACCGCGTGCGCTCGATGCGCACCGGCGCGCGGTGGATGCTGCAGTCGCTCGCGGGCATGAAGGATCGGGGCTCGCCGGGCGAGCGGCTCACGGCGCTCGTCGCCGCGACCGTGGCGCGTCAGAAGACCGGCCGCGCGGGACACGAGTGGGAGCGGGCGCGCCTCGACGAGATCGGCAGCGCGAAGTCGAGCTACCACAAGGTGTCGCAGTACATGACGACCGACATCTTCACCGTGCAGCCGGACGACGCGGTCGAGCTGGTGGCCGACCTGATGGGCTGGGAGCGGATCCGCCACGTGCCCGTCGAGGACGGCGAGGGTCATCTGCTCGGCCTCGTGAGCTACCGGGCGGTGCTGCGGCATTTCACCGAGATGCAGAAGCAGGGAAGCGCGGACGCGGGCACGACGCCCGTGGCCGACATCATGCGTCGCGACGTGACCACCGTGACGCCCGACACGCCGACCCTCGAGGCGATCAGCTTGATGCGGCGCTACCGCATCGGCTGTCTTCCCGTCGTTCAGGATGGCCACCTCGTGGCGATCCTCACCGAGGAAGACTTCATGAACATCGCCTCGGAGCTCTTGATCGAGAAGATCGAGGACTGACGACGCTCCGATGACCCAGCTGGCGAGCGGGACCGGCCGCGAGACCGAGGGCGCGACGGTCTCGCGGGAACTGGGGCGGATGCAGGGCGCCCTCGCCGGGCCGACCCTCGTGGTGGTCGCGGGCATCCACGGCAACGAGCGGGCGGGCACGGTGGCGGCCCGCCGCGTGCTGTCGCGCCTGGCGCGCGAGCCGGACGCCGTGCGTGGCGAGTTCCTCGCCCTGGTCGGCAACCTCGCCGCGCTCCGGATGGGACGGCGCTACCAGTCGAAGGACCTCAACCGCGTGTGGAGCGAGGCCTCGGTCGCGGCGCTGCAAGCCCGCAGCGAGCACGGGACCGACGACCCCGAGGACGCCGAGCAGCGCGCGCTCCTCGGCTGCTTCGATGCGGCGCTCGGGCGGGCGCGAGGGGAAGTGTTCCTCGCCGATCTGCACACGACGAGCGCGGCGGGCACGCCGTTCGTGCTCTTCGGCGACACGCCGCGGCAGCGTGCGTTCGCGTTTCGGTTCCCGCTGCCCGCCGTCATCGGGCTCGAGGAGCAGGTCGACGGAACCTTGAGCGAGTACCTCACGCGGCGTGGCTGCATCACGGTCGCGGTGGAGGGTGGGCAGCACGACGATCCCGGATCGGTCGACAGTCTCGAAGCGGTGCTCTGGATCGCGCTCTCGCACGCGGGGAACATCGAGCCGGCGCGCTTCGAGGCCGAGCTCGAGGCGGCGAATGCGCTCCTCGGTTCGCGGCGCGGTTCGCTGCCGCGCGTCCTCGAAGTCGTGGAGCGGCATGCGATCCGTGCGGAGGATGCGTTCCGGATGGAGCCGGGCTTCTCGAACCTGGACCGGGTGCGCGGGGGGCAGCTGCTCGCCCGCGACGCGCGCGGCGAGATCCGCGCGCCCCGAGACGGCATGGTCATCCTGCCGCTCTATCAGGGACAGGGATCCGACGGATTCTTCTGGGGGCGCGAGGTGGGGCCGCTCCGGATGCGCGCGAGCGCGACGCTTCGCGCGCTCAGGCTCGAGCGCTTCCTGCCGTACTTGCCGGGCGTGAAGCGAGAGGGCGCGCACCCAGACCGGCTGCGCGTGGACGTGCGCGTGGCCCGGTACTACCCGCTCGATGTGTTTCATCTGTTCGGGTACCGGCGCATTCGCCAGGATGGCGCGGTCCTCACGGTCGTCCGACAGCCTGCTTGAGGCCATTCCGTGAACGATGTTGACGAGCTCCCTGGACCGGACGGCGATGCGCCCGCGAGCGGCGTCGCCCCCGTGCCGGTCGAGCCCGTGCCGGCCGAGCCCGCGCCGGTCGAGCCCGTGCCGGTCGAGCCTGCGCCGGTCGAGCCCGTGCCGGTCGAGCCTGCCGACCCGAGCACGCCTTCGACGGACCGCGCGCCTTCGCTGGCGCTGCTCGCGGCGCTCGCCGCGGTGACCGATCTCGCCATCAGCCGGATCGCGCTGCGCCTGGGCGATCCAGGTGGAGATCCCCACGTTCCGCTCGCCCTCGCCCGGGCGGGCCTTCTCCCCCGCAACCTCGTCGCGGTCGCCGGGCTCGTGGCCCTCGCGACCGGCGTCTCGGACCTCGTGCGCCGACGGACATTCGCACGGCTGCACGTTCGCTTCGGCATCGCCGTGTTCGCGGGGATCCTGCTTCCGTCGTTGATCCACGCGACCGTCCTGCCCCGCTACCGCGTGGCCCCGCACGTCGTGCTCTTCGGCATGTTCGCAGGCGCGGTGCTCTCGCTGCTGGTCTCGTCGGGGGCCCTTCGCGCCCGCGTGGCCTGGACGCGCCCGGCCTCGTTCTTCGCGTGCGGCACGGCGTTCTTGTCCCTCGTGGGCATGGCGATCGCGAGTCTGCGCGTCGTGTGGAGCTCGGGGGTCGGCGGACCCATCTCCCGTGTGGCGCGCCAGGGCAGCGAGCTCTGCTGGTGGCTCGCGCCGACGACGCTGGGACTCGCGTTGTGCTTCGTCCCGAGCGTGCGGATGCGGATGCGAGAGGCGCTGCCGTTCGCCACGACGCTGCTCGGCGGCGTCGCCCTCGCGATCGCCGCCGAGGGCGCGCTGCACCCTCACTACGCGACCATCGTCTACGGCGCCTTCCGGGTGTCCGCGCTCCCCGAAGCGCTCTCGTGGGTGTACACGGGGCTCGCGGGGTTCGCGCTCGCGTCGGGGGTGGGTGCCCTGGTCTCCGCCGATGCGTGCCGACGCCAGCTCGGCGCGGCCTTGCTGCTGTGGATCGCGGGCGGCCATGCGCCTCGATCGCCGGTCCAGATCATCGAGGCGACCCTCGCGTTCGTGCTGCTCGCGCGCGTGGTGCACGCCGAGGCCGACAGGCGCGCATCCCGTCCCGGCGGCGAGACCCGGGCGCTCATCGACGCCGACTGAGCCAGCGCTCAGTCTCCGGCGGCTGCGGCATCGTCGGGGCCGATGACGAAATCGACGGTCGTGTCGTGGCCCACGGTGATGGTCACCGGTCGGGCGAGCACGATCGGCGCCGAGCCGCCGACCGGGCCCCCGGGCGCCTGGCCCGTCCAGCGGATCCCCTCGTGCCACGCGCGGAGCACGTACTGCCCGGGTGGGATCCCTGCGATCTGAAAGCGGCCCTCGGCGTCGGTCACCGCAAAATAAGGGTGGCTCAACGCGTGGACCCATCCCACCAAGCCCGCGGAGCGTTCGTCGCCCGCGAGACGCGAGAGCCCGGCCTCGTCGAGCGGCACCTCGTGGGTCGGGATGCCTTCCTCGAGCGTCACCGAGAACCAAGGGTTCTCCGGCCTCGTGCCCTGGCGCCGGAACGCGTGCACCTGCACCCGCGTCTCTTCGCTCAGCCGCAACGAGAGGGGCGTGCCGACCGCCAAAGCGACCACGCGCGGCTCGACGCTGCACGCATGCACCGCGAGCACCTGGGGTGCGGGGTTCGCGGGCATCCCGCGCCCGCGATGCACACCCTCGAGCGAGACCACCGTGTCGGCGACGCCGCCTTGGCGCGAGACCGCGAGGCCGCTCAGCGGTCGCAGGGCGCCGCACGGGGCGGCGATGCCGCGTCCATGCTCGGGCGTCTCGGCGGGCCGCTCTCCGGACCACGACACGGTGCCCGTGATCGTGCCGCCGTTGACGACCTCCGCCACCTCGTACGCGGCCATGGGATCGGCGGTGGCCGTCGGCTCATCGGTCGTCGCGGGCGTCTCCTCGCGGGGCCCCTCTGCGCACGTGCACCCCGAAAGCAGCAGCGCGAGCAGCCGGGGCCATCGTCTCATGGTCCGTTCGATCGACAGGACCATGGAAGCACGCATGCCGCGTCATCATGGGTCAATCGCCGACCGCGCGCCTCCGATTCCCGCGTCGCCGTGTCGATCTTCGCCACGGCCGAGCGGGTCGGTGCCTTGCAGGGTCGGCGCGATTCTCCGATGCTGCGGCGAGCGCCCATGCCGAAGTCCTCGCATCCAGGCCTCCCTTCGCTGTGCACGGCGCTCCTCGCGGTCGCGTCGGCGGGGCCGGCCCACGCCCAGGACATCGACGCCTGCGGTCCGGGCCAAGTCGGGTGCCACCGCGAGGATCTCTCGTTCCATCACCGCGCCGCGGCCTTCGACGCGGTGTCCATCGACACGGGGTGGGTGCCGGATGGCGCGCCCGTGCAGATCCGCCTGGGCCTGTTTCTCGGGGGCGAGACCCAGGTGGACATGGAGGCGCAGGGCGACGTGTTCTGGCCGGCGCCGCTGACGGTGCGCGTACCGGGCATCGCGGGCACCGGTCGGCTCGCGATGGACTACGGACTCGAGGTCGTCGCGCAGATCCGCATCGACGTGGAGGTCGCGGGCATTCGCTACCGGTGGGAAGGGGAACTCCCCACCGGCTCGTGGCCGACCGACCTTCGCCTCGCTGGGGTGCAGGCGTTCGATCCGTTCCTGCTCCCGAGGTCGACGCCGCGGCCGGCCGAGGTGTCGGACACCACCGACGCGGTGCCGGTGCTCGGGTTGGACCTCGGAGGACGGACGGGGATCGCGGGGCTCTCCGGCCGCCTCTCCGTCGCCGTCGGGGGCGCGCTCCGAACGACCTATGCCTCGGAGCGCATCGAGGTCGGCGATGCCGCTCCGATCGAGGCGGACGGTGCCACGACCACGGCCGCCCCCGACCCGGGGGCCACGGGCTTCGGCGCCGCCAAGGATGTGGTCATCACCCCGATCGGGCGTCTCGGCTACGAGGGCGCGCTGCGGGTCGTCCCGTCGCTGTCGTTCACGATCGCCGGCCGGACCTTCGCGCTCGGGCTCGCGTCGTTCGACGTGCCGGTGGTCCGCCTCGAGCGCGAGGTCCGCTTCGACCCCGAGACCGTCCACGTGCCGCTGCCCGACCTGCAGCTGCGCCCCCGGATGCTCTCGTTCGGCGCCGTGGAGCTCGGGCGCTCGGCGCCCATGTCGCTGACACTCCAGAACGCCGGTGAAGCGCCGTTGACCGTGCGTCCGCGTGCGCTCGCATCGCCCTTCGCGTGCGCCGTGTCCTCGATCACGATCCCGCCCCGCAGCGAGCGGACCGTCGAGGTCGAGTTCACCCCGACGATGCCCGTGCCGGAAGCGTCCCGGTGGCTCCTCGAAACGAACGATCCCGACGCCGCCCTCGTCGTCGTGCGCCTCGATGGGACCGGCTCGTTCGCGCCTGCCGACGACGGGGGCCCCGGCCCCGATGGTGGCGTGCCGGCCGGAGGCCCCACGACGTCCGGAGGCTGCGCGTGCCGTGCGGCGTCGACCCCAGGGATCGGGAAGTCTGCGTGGGCGGTGGTGGCCGCGGTCGCGCTCGCGCTGACGCGGCGTCGCGCTCGTCTCGCCCGCGCGCGCGTCAAGGCCGCCGGCTGAGGCATCGATCGCGGACCGCGTGTTCACGCGGGGTGTCGGACGCGTTCAGCGGAGGGTCGAGACGGCGGCCGCGATCCGTTCGATCCCCTTGCGGATCTGGGCTTGCGAGGTCGCATACGAGAGGCGGATGTACCCCTTCGCGCCGAACGCAGACCCCGGAACGACCGCGCACTGCGCGTGCTCGAGCAGGAACGACGCGACGTCGACGTCGTCCGACAGCACGGTGCCCTGCGCCCGCTTCCCCACGAGCGCCTTCACGTTCGCGAACGCATAGAACGCACCCTCGGGCATCCGGCAGGAGATCCCCTCGATGCCACGGAGCCCGTCGACCATCAGGCGCCTCCGCACGCCGAACTCGGCGACCATGGCGTCGAGCGCTGCGCGCTCGCCACCGAGCGCCGCGATGGCTGCATGTTGCGACGGGGTGGCCGGGTTCGTGGTCGACTGACCCTGGATCATCTCGCAGGCCTCCGCGAGCGCCGGAGGGGCGATCATCCAGCCGATCCGCCATCCGGTCATCGCATACGTCTTGCTCGCGCCATCGACGATGACGAGGCGCTCGCGCAGCTTCGGCGCCAGCGAGAGCAGCGACGTCTGTCGGAACCCGTCGTAGACGAGCTGGCCGTACATCTCGTCGACGATGACCCAGATCGGGTGGCGCTCGAGGACCTCGGCGAGCGCCCGCAGCGCGGCCTCCGAGTACGCCGATCCCGTCGGATTCGACGGCGAGCAGAGCACGAGGGCCTTGGTCCGGGGGCCGATCGCGGCCTCGAGGGCTGCGGGGGTGACGAGGAATCCCTCGTCCTCGGTGGTCTCGAGGATGCGTGGCACGGCGCCCATCAGCACCGCCTGGTCGGGATAGCTGACCCAGTAGGGCGACGGGACGATCACCTCGTCGCCAGGCTCGAAGAGGGCGAGCGCGAGGTTGAACAGCGTGTGCTTGGCCCCGACGGAGACGACGATTTCGTCGAGCGAGGGCCGCACGCCCCGGCGGGCCTCGCAGTCGTTGGCGATGGCCTCGAGAAGCGGCGTGACGCCCCGGACGCGCGTGTAACGGGTGGCGCCCTCGTCGATCGCGCGCTTGCCGGCCTCGCGGATGTGAGGCGGCGTCGGGAAGTCCGGCTCACCGACGGCGAACGACACCACGTCGACGCCCTGCGCTCGGAGCACCGCGGCGCGCTCGGAGATCGCGAGGGTGGCCGAAGGCTTGATGGCGGAGAGGCGTGAGGCGAACGGAGGCGAGTTCACGGACCCGCAGATACCATGCCGGAAGGGGCCACGGCCAGCCCCGCTCGAGCGGAAGGGCTGGCCGTGGGTGCGGACGACGTCGATGGGTCGGTGGACGGCGGCCGTCGACCCGTGGGTCGAGCGCGCGCCGCGGCTCGGGACTTCAGCCGAGCGGCCCACCGCTGTTGGCGGGAACCACGACGATGACCTGCCGGGTGTCGAGCACGGCCGCGCCGCCGCCGCGCACGTCGATGAACGCGATGTAGACCTCGGCCGACGTCCCGCCCTCGTAGAAGTCGTTCTGGAACGTGATCCGGAACGTCACGAGCGTGCCGGGCACGACGCCGAAGAAGGTCGAGGTGTCGTAGGTCGCGACCGCCTCGGCGTGAAGCACGCCGGTCGGCTCGATCCAGCAGTCGTCCGTGCCGGTCGAGATGCACGCCGGCTGACGACGCTTGATGAAGCGCCGCGCGTCCACCATCCGCGCATCGCTCGGATCGTCGCGGAGGCCGGTGTCGACGTCGAGCGGCACGCGGGTGGCCACCGTGTTGATGGCGCCGACGACGGTGTCGGAGAACGTGGAGATGTCCGCCCCGTTCGGGAGGTTGTACACGAGCGGGTTGCTGTCGAGGTCGACCGAGCCGGTCTCTTCGGCGGTCCGCTTCATGAACCAGCACGGGCTGTAGCCACCGGGGGCCACCACGGTCTCACACCGCGTTCCGCCGCTGGCGTTGATGCCGATGTACTTCGCGCCCCGCACGTTCATCGCGCGGATCATGTCCTCCCACGTCGACGGCGCAGGGGTGATCCCGACGTACGAGTCGCAGGACGCCGAGTCGTCGTCGGGCGGCCCGTTGTGGGAGCAGATGTCGCTGAAGTGCACGATGATGGGCAGCGCGGCCTCGCGGAAGCACGGCGCGCCCCAGCCGGTGTCGAGGCAGTCGCCGACGTAGCGGCGCATCGTGTACGTCGAACCGCCGCCGAACCCGGCGCTGCCCATCCACGTACCGCCACCGCCGGTGACGATCTGGTAGAGGCCCTCGGTCTGCGACTCGGGCCCGTCGTTGCCGCCGTGCAGCATGATGCCGTTGAACGCGGTCCGGACGTCCGCCGCGCGCTCCGGCGGGGTCATCCCGATGGCGAGGATGAACGGCTCGTCGGGCGTGCTGCCGTAGCCGCCGAAGGGGAAGTCGTCGTGCTGCCCGCCGCCGACCCACGCGTCCGGAATGGTGAGCCCGATGCGGTCGATGAGGCCGGTTCCGGCGGTCGCGACCGTGCGCTGAACGTTCGACAGCGTGCCGCCCATCGAGCCCGTGGTGTCGGTCAGGAAGAACACGTCCGCGACGCGGATCGTGGTGCCGAACTGGAGGTCCCTCTCCTGCGGCGGTCCGCCGTAGGGAAGCACCACGTAGAAGTATTCCGACGGGATGCCGCAGGTGCTGCTGGTCGCGCAGCCGCAGGCCTCGCCGGTCGAACCGGGCGGGCAGTTGTATCGCTCGTACGCGCCCTCCGCGAGGTCGCCGGTGCCGTCGTCATCGCTGTCGGCGTCGCACGGGTCGGTGCCGATCGACGCTTCCTCGCCGTCGCCGAGGCCGTCGTTGTCGCTGTCGGCATCGACGAAATCAGCGAGTCCATCGCCGGACACCTCGCCCGTCGCCGGGTCGATCTCGTTCGCGCAGGCCCGCGGCGGGGTGCTCAGGTCGCCGTCGCCGGCCTCGACCGCGTCCTCGACGCCGTCGCCGTCGCTGTCGAGGTCCCTGAAGCTCGGGATCATGTCCCCATCGCGGTCGATGTTGCCCTCGAGGCCATCGGGGATGGTGTCGCCGTCGCTGTCGGTGTCGCGAAAATCAGGGGTGCCGTCGCCGTCGGTGTCGGCCGGCATCGTCGGGTCGCTGCCGACCTCGTCCACGTTCGGGATGCCGTCGCCGTCGAGCTCGGGGTCGCGCGCGTCGATGATTCCGTCGCCGTCCGTGTCGGTGTCGCGCTGCATCGCGTCCGGCACCCCATCGCCGTTGGCGTCGGTGTCGAGGAAGTCCGGCGTCATGTCGCGGTCGGTGTCGACCGGGCGCGTCGAGCAGTCGCTGTCCCCCGACTCCTGCACGTCGGTCAGGCCGTCGCCGTCGGAGTCGTCATCCTGATCGTTGGTGCGGCCGTCGCCGTCGACGTCGCCCGTGCCCTCGTCCATCGAACTGATGAAGTCACCGTCCGGGTCGTCGAGCGAGCCGCAGCGAACGGCGACCATCGGGGCGTCCGGTCGCGTCGTCGTCCCGCCGTCGGGCTCTGGGGGCGTCGTTCCACACCCGGCGAAGCCCAGGAGTGCAGCCATCGCCGCGACCACGATCCACTTCGGTGAACAAGCCATGTCCGCGCTCCGATGCCGAGGCCAACACACCACGCACAGGACCGCGCAGGGTGCGCAGGGTCCGGTGCCTCGAAGCACGGAGTGTAGGCCGAGGGTGCGCGGCCCGGCAAGCGCCCGGCTCGGCTGGACGTCGGCGCAGGCAGGCGCCAGGTCGCGGAGACCCGGCGCCCAGCCGGCCACCGTGGCGCGTTGACAGACGGATCGTCTCGTTCTAACTCCCGCCCACTTCCAGCCTGCCCGTGTCCAGGTGGTGCGGCGGTTGGGAGAACGTGCCGAGTCCTCCGTTCGGGAGTGGTCGCGGCACCACGGAGGAACATCATGGGATCGATCGTGCAGCGTGTGGGACTCGTGGCGTGGGGCGTGGCGGCGGTGCTGGCGGCGGGCGGTGCAGCCGTCGGTTGTGGCCCGACCTACCCGAACTGCGACAACGATCAACACTGCCACGAAGGTGAGTTCTGCGTGAACGGCCGCTGCCAGGATTGCCGCAGCGACTCCGACTGCGGAAGCGGTCAGCGCTGCGCCGCAGGGGCGTGCGAGGCCATCCCCGGCTTCTGCGAGTCGGACAGCGCGTGCGGCGCGGACGAGGAGTGCGTGGGCAACCGCTGCCGGCGCCGCGTGACCACGTCCTCGACGACCGACACGGAGACCCGCCCCGCCGGCCCGTGCCAGCTTCAGCCCGCGTACTTCTCGTTCGAGGACGACGCCCTCGATGACGCGGCGCGCCGCGTGCTCGAGGCCAACGCCCGTTGCATCCAGGAGCGGTCGATTCCGAGCGTGATGGTCTCGGGTCACTGCGATCCGCGGGGCACGGAGGAGTACAACCTCGCCCTCGGCACGCGCCGCGCGAACAGCACGCGGGATCACCTCCAGCGCCTCGGCGTGGAGCGGGGCCACATCCGCACCACGAGCCGCGGTGAGGAAGACGCGACCGGCGAGGACGAGAGCGGCTGGGCGCGCGATCGCCGGGCCGATGTCTCGGAGCGCTGATCGGAGCCGCGCGTTGCGCCCGGCAGGTCTCGCCCGTCGCATCTTGCCCGCGCTGGGCCTCACCTCTCGTGGGTGGGTGCTCGCCGCGGGCAGCACGCTCTTGAGCGGATGCTTCCTCTGGACGAGCGCGGACCAGGGGACGGCGCTCGGGTCGCGCCTGAGCGCGCTCGAAGGTCGAACCTCGGCGCTCGAGACGGGCCTCGGCGAGGAACTCCGCTCCGAGGTCGTGCACGCCAAGACGAAGGTCGCCGAGCTCGAGGACGTGCTGCAGCGCGCCACGGTCGTGATCACCCGGACGAGCGCGGACACCGGCGCGCAGGTCGAGACGCTGCAGCAGCAGCTCTCGATTCAAGAAGGCGCCGTCGCGGAGTTGCGGCACGAGCTCGAGCGCTTGCAGCAGGAACTGCGCACCCAGCAAGCGGACTACGAGGGTCGCATGAAGAAGCTGGCGCGCCGCGCCGGCGTGGACATGCCGCTGACGGACGCCGAGATCCCGACGGACCGGGAGGCGCACTACCTCGCGGCGCAGCAGGCCCTCGAGGCGCGCGATCTCTCGACGGCGAGGGCGCTCTTCCGGGCGTATGCCCAGCGCTATCCGACCGACGGCCACGCCGATGATGCGCTGCTCGCGGTCGGTCGCAGCTACCTCCAGGAAGACCGCCCTGCCACCGCGCTCGGCGAACTGCGACACGTCGTGTCCGAGTATCCGCAGGCGGACGCGCTGCCGGCCGCGCTGCTGGCGATGGGCGATGCGTTCTATCGGCTGCGGGCCTGCACGGACGCGCGCACGGTCTTCGACACGCTCGTTCGTACGCAGCCGCGCGCTCCGCAGGCGACCGATGCGCGGGCGCGCCTTCGGGACGTGTCGCAGGCCCCGGCCGGATACTGCGTCGAGCCGGCCGCGTCAGCCACACCTCCGCGCTGAGCCTCAGTCGGCCAGCAGACGCTCGACGTCGCGGGAGAGCCCGTCGAGTCCCGGTCCGTCGGTCGAATACGTGCCGCGGAGTCGACCGTTCTCGTCCACCAGCATCAGCCGCGCGGTGTGGAGGATGTCGAAGCCGTCGCGCACCGCGGTGCGGGGGCCGACATGGACCATGAAGCCCCTCGACAGGGTGGTGCGCACCTGCTCCGGCGCCCCGGTCAGGAACGACCATCGCGCGAGGTTCGCGTGATGCTCCAGGGCATACGTGCGGAGTCGATCGGGCGTGTCGTTCTCCGGGTCCACCGTCACGGTCACGAGATGCAGCCGCTCGCCGAATCGCTCGAGCCTTCGCTCGAGGTTGGACATCTGCGAGGTCAGCATCGGGCACACCGACGGGCAGCTGGTGAACGCGAAGCCAGCGATCCAGACCTTGCCGCGGAGCTCGGATGTGCCGAACGGATGGCCGTCCTGATCGGTCAGCGAGAAGTCGGCGATCGGCGCGAGCATCGGGAGCTCGGGCTCGCGCAGGCCGCGTCCGCGCAACCATAGACCCGAGGCGAGCACGGCGGCCCAGCCCAACCCCCCGAGCCACAAGCGCGTCCGCCGCGCGAGCATCCGTCAGCGCGCCGCGACGTCGACCGCGAGGGCGGCGAACAGGAGGGGCAGATAGACCAGGGACGCGAAGAACACCGAGCGCGCCCAGCGCGTCCCGGCCTCCTTGCGCAGACCCGACACACAGAGCCCGGCGAAGAGCAGCCCCGCAAGGCCCACGACGACGAGGTACACCGTGCCCGCGATGCCCAGGGGCACGAGCATGAGGCTCACGGGCACCAGCGCACCGGCGTAGAGGGCGGCGTGCAACTTCGTGCGGGCGTGCCCGCGCACGGCGGGCATCACCCGGATGCCGGCCTTCACGTACTCGCTCTCACGGAACATCGCGATGGCCAGGAAGTGCGGCAGTTGCCACAGGAACAAGATGCCGAAGAGCACGAACCCGGGCGCTTCGAGGCTGCCGGTCGCGGCGGTCCAGCCCATCAAGGGCGGCATCGCGCCGGGAACGGAGCCGATCAGCAGGGCGGCCGGGCTCACCTGCTTCATCGGGGTGTAGACGAGGACGTACGACGCGAGCGCGATCGCGGCGAGCAGTCCCGTCAGCGGGTTCACCGCCAGCGCCAGCAAGGGCACCGAGAACGCGCCGAGCACCAGGCCGAACCAGAGCGCCACGCGTGCGTCCATCCGGCCGTCGGGCAGCGGACGCTTGCGCGTGCGCGCCATGTGCTTGTCGACGTCCCGCTCCATCCAGCAGTTCAGGGAGTTGGCGCTCGACACGACGAGCGAGGTCCCGAGCACGGCGGCGAGGGCGATCATCGGAGGCACGGTGCCGGGCGCGAGCCAGAGCCCGCCCGCCGTCGTGAGCAGCACCATCGCGGTGATGCGGGGCTTCGTCAGCGCGATGAGATCGCGCATGACGTCGGCCGTGGAGCGACCGGGTCCGGACGGGACTTCGCGCGTTGCAACATCCATCGCGGGTGGTGCTCCCAGGCTCGCCTGTGGGGCGGCGTAGTTAGACGCTCGATCCGGTGGGCGTCAACCGGAACCGGCGATCGTTCTATGGGGCTGAAAACACGCCTGAGTCTGGGCGGGGGGGCCGGTCGCCCTCCTCGCCCGTCGATCCCGCGTCACTGCATGCGCAGATAGAGCGTCAAGCCCAGCGCGGCCACGCCGAGCACGGCCAGCACCACGCCCAGACCCAGCACGATCCATGGGGCCCAGCGGGCGGCGGCCATGGGGTGCGGACCCTCGGTCGACGGCAGCCCGTTCGGAGAAGAACGATCGTTCGCGGCGTCGAGGCCGCTCGGGGAGGGCCCGGGCTGCCCGGGGGGCGGCTGCGCGGGGCCGACGCCGGACCCGTGGGCACCCGCGCCCGCTGCGCCGTGTTGGGGCGACGTCCGCGCCCCGAACGCGTTCGCCGATCCGTGGTCGCTGACGGGCCTCGTCAGCCCAGGTCCGCTCGCGTGTGCGCGGCTCGGCGCAGCGTCGGTCGGGACGTGAAGCACGTCGCGGAGCGCGTGGGCCATCTCCATCGAGCTTCCGAACCGGCTCCCGGGCGCCTTCGCGAGCGACTTCTCCACCGCCTCCCAGAGGCCTTGCGGCATCGGCCGCTCCGGCGCGCGCTGGGCGAACGGAATCGGCTTGGCGCGGATGTGCCGCTCGATGAACTCCATGGGCTGCGAGGCATCGAACGGCAGCTTGCCGGTGAGCAGCTCGTAGAGAATCACGCCGAGGGAGTAGATGTCCGACCGGTGGTCGAGCGTCTCGCCCCGTGCCTGCTCGGGCGACATGAACTCGGGCGTTCCGAAGACCATCCCCTCCTGGGTCAGGATCAGCGAGCCCGGCCGCATCTCCCGCTCCGTGACCTTGGCCAGCCCGAAGTCGAGCACCTTGGGGAAGTCGGCGATGCCGCCGAGGTTCGTCAGGAAGATGTTCTCGGGCTTGAGGTCCCGGTGGACGATCCCCTTGGAGTGGGCTTCTTCCAGCGCGCCGCAGACCTGCACCATCACGTGGATGGCGCGCGCCGGATCCATCGGCCCTTCGGCGCGGACCACCTGCGCGAGGTTGCGCCCCTCGAGGTGCTCCATGGCGAAGTAGCACGCCCCGTCGTCGAGCTGCCCGTAGAGAAACACCTTGGCGGTGTTGGGATGTGCGAGGTGGCTCATGGCGCGGGCCTCGCGCCGGAAACGGGACACCAGGTCGGGCCGCGAGAGATATCGGGGGTGCAGGATCTTGATGGCGACGTATCGCCGCATGTCCGGCTGCTCCGCCTTGTAGACGGAACCCATCCCGCCGGAGCCGATCTTCTCGATGATCCGGAACTGATTCGCGATCTCGCGGCCGATGTTGGCGTCCGCCACGGGCGCGAGCATATCACCGGTGGAGGAAACCGGACGTTCGATGCGTCGATGGGGCGGGCCCATGACGTGGCCCCTCTCCGTATCGAAGCCGATGGAGCGCCCGCCGTCCGCACCCCGGGCGCCCGCAGAGCGCGACCCTCGAGGGGGTGGACCGGGAAGCGTGACCCCTGCGAAGGCCGGTGCGCGCGAGCGCTTCCTGGCGGGTCTTCGCGCACCGCCGTCGCCCGTGGTTCCGCCGCCGGAACCGAGGCCGAAACCTGAACGCGCCGCGCGTCCGGCACCGCGCGAAACGCCGTCTTCCCGGGCGATCGTGACCGACCCGAAGCGCGCCGACGGGCCCGAGTTCGAGGGCCTCGCGCCCTTTCGCCCCATGAGCACGGTGCTCATGCCACCAGGGGGCGCGAAGTCGCACGGGGCGACACGAGCCTCGGGCGACGTGTTCGACCGCGCGGAGATGGCGGTGCTCGCCGAACGGCTCGTCACGGGCCTGCGGGTGGGGCGTGTCGGCCACGACGGACACGTGGTGGATCTGCTGCTGCGCGGCGTGCTCGGAGGGCTCGGGGTGCGGCTCGAGCACGAGGGTGGGGTGCTGCGGGTGCGGCTCTGCGCGGCGTCGGGATCCCGGGCTGCGACGGCGCGGTTCGGGACCGCGCTCCGTGCGGCGCTCGACGCAAGTGGGCTCGGAGACACGGTGGTCGAGGTCGAGGACGCGTGATCGCGTATGGTTGACGCCGTGAGGCCCTTCCGGTCCTACCCCTATGACGAGTGGCCGCGGTGGACGCGGGCCGAGGTGCAGACGTTGCGCCGTGCGGGCCGCCGCTTCCCGTTCCGGCCGGGTGCGCCGCGGTCGGCCGACACCTTGCCCTGGCTCGGCGTCGAGGTCGGCGTGACCGCGCTGCCATGGGTGCTGTGTCCTGCCTCGGAGATCGCGCAGCACCTGCGCTCTCCGCTGATCGCGGTGTTGCTCGAGGGCCCCACGCCGGGGGACGGGAGTCGCTTCGCGATCGAGCTCGAGCCACGCCTCGCGTCGATCCTCATCGATCGGACCCTCGGCGGGGATGGGCAGGGCGCGGCGCTCGACCTCGGGGTCCTGACGGATGTCGAGCGGGGCGTGCTCGCCTACGCGTTCGGACGTGCGCTCGTTCCGCTCGCCGCGGGCATGCTCCGCGTCGTGACGGTGGTGACGACGCCGGCCTCGTTGCGCATGGCGCTCGGGTCGGGTGACTGGACGTGCGGTTCGGCGCGCGTCTCGCTCGGGTCCGACGCGGGCATCGCGCGGGCGTGGTTGCCCGACCTCGAGCGCGAGACGCCGACCGCGGTGCCGGGCCCGCACGCCGCCTGGCTGGGGGCGCTGCGGACTTTCGTGTCGCTCGTGGCCGGTCGCGCGACCCTGCGGGCGAGCGAGCTCGTGGGGCTCGGTCACGGGGACGTGGTGGTCCCCGACGAGCTCGGCGTGCGCCGCGAAGGGGCGGCGCTCGTCGGCGTGGTGATGGCCGAGGTGCGCGGCGCGTCGCGATGGTTCCGTTGTGACCTCGAGGTCCGGGGCGCCGTCGTTCGCGCGGTCGAAGCGGCGCGTCCCGCGGCGCGGCGGGAACGGGAGGAGCGAGAGATGGAATCGAGGGACACGGACGACGGTGTGGAGGCTCTGCTGCAAGCCGCGGGTGACGTGCCCGTGGAGCTCGTCGTGGAACTGGCCCGCATCGACCTCTCGTTGAGCGAGCTCGCCGCCTTGAGGCCTGGCGAGGTGTTGGCGACCGGACGCGCGATCGGGGAGCACGTGGTCCTGCGCGCCGGAGAGCGCGTCATCGCCCGCGGCGAGCTCGTCGACATCGAGGGCGAGGTGGGCGTCCGGGTGCTCGAACTGCCGAGGCCCTGACGTGGGTCGGGTCTCACTCGTGGAAGGTCACGCCGATCTGGGGGCACACCCACGCGACCGCGTCGCGGAACGCATCGCCGGGGATCGACGCTTCCAGCGTGGCTCCGAGATCGAGCGAGAACCATGAATCGAGGAGCCACTGGGTCCCCACCCAGAGCCGCCCGTAGCCCGTCGCCGCGAGTCCGCGTTCGAACTGTTCGAGATCGACGCCGAGACCCGCCGCGAGCGTGGGCGCGACCACGGTGCCGGTCTCGATGGTCCACCGCGCCTCGAGCGCACCGCGATAGCTCGTCAGCGCGCGCGTCGTGCTCGAGGCGTGGGCGAACACCCCAGCCACGAGGCCGAGCGCGAGCCCACCCGGAAGCTCGTACCCGATCCGCCCTTCTGCGCCCCCACCGGGCTCGAGCAGTCCAAGCGGACGCCCGGCGGCGTCGGCGACGGCGCCGAGCACGATCGGCGCTCCGAAGGAGGCTCCCCAGCTGAGCCCTCGCCCCTCGTCAGGTCGGCTCCCCTGGGCGCGGACCCGGACCGGTGTGCCCCACGCGGTCCACACCAGCAGGCACGTCGCGACGAGGTTGGCCACGCTCGCGCGTGCGGTGCTGAAGGCGCCCATCGGTCCGAGGATACGCCGTCCGCGGCACCGATCGTACGGTGCCGACGAGGGGCCGTCGGCGTCCGTCGAGGGCCCGCCCCTCAACGCGGCCCGGGAAGGAGCTTCCCGGGGTTCATCACGTGGTTCGGATCGAGCGTGTCCTTCGCCGCCGCGAGCACGTCGATTCCGAGCGTGCCTTTCTCCGCCGAGAGCCACGCCGCGTGATCGACCCCCACGCCGTGATGATGACTGATGGTCCCGCCGTGCTCCGAGATGGCCCGCGAGGCTGCGTCCTTGATCTCGCGCCATTGCTCGACCTCGCGGGTGAGGTCGCGCGCGAAGACGAACGTGAAGTACAGGCTCGCCCCGTCGCGGTAACTATGAGAGATGTGGGCCATGACGACCGCGCGCCGACCGTCCCGGGTGGTCGCGCTACGGATCGCGTCCTGCACCGCGCGGTAGAGCCTGGGCACGTTGGACCACGTGGTGCTCGTCTCGAGCGTGTCCACCCCGACGCCGCGGTCCATCATCGGGTCGCGCAGGTACGGCATCTCGAAGCGGCGCTTCCACCAGGCGCGGCCGGGACTCTCCCCCACGAAGAGGCCGCCGGCGCGGGTCGCGATGGAAAGGGCTCGGCGGAACCCCTCGCGCACCTTGCGCGCCTCGCCCTCGAACGCGACCATCATCACGCATTTGTCACCGAAGCCGGCGAGCCCGAGGGCCTTCTCGGCGAGCTTCGAGGCGGTGCCGTGGGGCTCGAGCGCGCTCCTGAACTCTCCGAAGAAGCGGGTCTCGTCCGCGTCGCTGAGGCGTATCATCGCCGCCCCGATGTCGGCCTGAACGAGGGCGCGGACCGCGGCCGTACCGGCCTCGAAGTCCCGGAGGACGAAGGCCCCGATCTTCCGTGTCTCGGGGACCGGGTGGACCTTCACCGTGGCCTCGGTGATCACCCCGAGGGTCCCCTCGGAGCCCGCGATCAAATGGTTCAGGTTCGGGCCTGCGGCGGACGCAGGGAAGGGGCGGGTCGTCCACAGACCGGTCGGCGTGGCCACGCTGGCCGCGACGAGGAACTTGTCGGCGGTGCCGTAGCGGTTGCTCAGCTGACCTGCCCCGCGGGCGGCGATCCACCCGCCGAGCGTCGAGAACTCGAACGACTGAGGGAAATGTCCCAGCGTGAAGCCGCGCTCACCGAGCTCGTGCTCGAGCGAAGGCCCGTAGATGCCCGCCTGGGCGCGGGCGGTCATCGAGACCGGGTCGACGTCGAGCAGCCGCGACATCCGCGTCGTGTCGAGCGTGACCACGCCGCGATGCCCCGGTCGCCGGCTTCCCTCGAGCCCGTCGCTGCCTTCGACACCCCCCACGACGCTCGAGCCGCCGCCGAAGGGCACGACCGCGAGCCCGTGCGCGTCGCAGAAGGCGAGCACAGCGAGCACCTCGTCGGTGCTCTCCGGGTACACGACCGCGTCCGGTGCCGATCGAAGGGTGCCGCTCCGGAGCCGAAGCATGTCGTGGTAGCTGCGACCGAGCGCGTGGAAGGCACGCTCGTATCGGTCGGTCTTGACCTGCTCCTCCGAGGTGGTCGCGATCAACCCGGCCAAGATGGCCGGTGTCCATCGCGGCTCGGGCAGGATGACCTTCTCGAACGGCGCTGCGGGCGTGGACGGAAGCGGGTCGAGCCCCACCGCGTGCGCCACGAATTCCCACACCTCGCGGTCGCGTCCCCGCGTGTCGAACGAGACCTCGCTCGAGCCCCACCCGTTCCACCGCAGTGCTTGCCGTGCGTAGCGCATCTCGTGTCCGTTCACCCTGGGTCGTGAGCTCCGGCGGGCACCGCGCGCGCTGCGCCCGCGACGAGCGAGGGGCCCCGCGGCCGGGCGTGCGCCTCGCTTGCCTCGACGAGGCGTCGGAACGGTACCCCCGTCGGGCACACGGACTCCAGCGCGGTGACGTCTCCACGCGCGAGCATCGCGGTGCGCCGGGCGGAGGCCGCGGTCGCCGTGCCGCTGCGCCCCGCCGCCAGCACGACGTCGCTGACGGCGCGCACGGCGTGCCGCTCGACGCGCCCATAGGCGTCGAAGCGAGCATCGCAGGCGCCGCACGCCACGCAGCGTCCCGGACGCGCGCGCTCGACCGCCGCATCGAAGGCGTCGTCGGCCCGGTCGTCCGATGCCCGTGGTGCGGCCATCGCGACGGGCCGCGCGACCCAGCGGCGCATCCATCGCCGCGTCACGTGCCAGGCGAGCCATAGAATCGCGAACGGCCGCACGGCTTCGGAGGGTGCTGGGTGCGCACGCTTGACGCAACCGACCCCTGCCCTAGATTCTCCGCACCCTGATCAGAGTGACAACGCTCTCGCGCGTTTCGTGTGCTGGCCGTGACTTCTGACGGCCAGCCCAGGGTGAGGCGGGCGACGAGGAGACACAATCACATGAAGCCGCTGATGCGCACCGTGCCCGAAACCCCCGCTGTCGCCCGCTACTCCGAGGCCAACGTCCCGACCGAGTACGGGACCTTCCGGATCGTCGTGTACCGGGAGCATGTCCCCGGGGGCGGCTACCAAGAGCATGTGGCGGTGGTCTGCGGCGACGTCCGCGGCGAAGACGTCCCCGTGCGGGTGCACAGCGAGTGCATGACCGGCGAGGTCCTGCACTCGATGAAGTGCGACTGTCGAGAACAGCTCGACTGGGCCCTGCGGTACGTGGCCGGTGTCGGACACGGCGCCGTGTTGTACCTGCGTCAGGAGGGCCGCGGCATCGGCCTCGGCGACAAGATCCGCGCGTATGCACTGCAGGAGCGGGGCGTCGACACCGTCGATGCGAACCGGATGCTGGGCTTGCCGGACGACTCTCGCCGCTACCACGTGGCGGCCTTCATGTGCGCGGACCTCGGCATCCGGTCGGTCGCCCTGCTGACCAACAACCCGAACAAGGTGCAGCAGATGCGGTCGGAGGGCGTCCCGGTCGCACGACGCGTCGCAGTCGCGATCGAGCCGAACGAGCACAACCGCGGGTACCTCGTCGCCAAGACGCGGAGGATGGGACATCACCTCGACCTCTCGACCCTGACCCGCGGGACCGCGGAGTCTCTCGCGCCCGAGGCGGTCGTCGAACCGCTCACCGGTGGAGCGGTCGAGTACGCATCGCGGACCGTGATGGCACGGCAGCGCTGAGGTTGTCCGCAGCGCTGAGGTTGTCCGCAGCGCTGAGGTTGTCCGCAGCGCTGAGGTTGTCCGCAGCGCTGAGGTTGTCCGCAGCGCTGAGGTTCGCCGCTCGAGGCGGGCGTGGCTGCCATTCGGGGCGCCCGCCTTGCGGTGGGTCGTCGAGCGACCCTCAGTTTTCGACCATGCCCCGATGGGTGGCCGACAGTGCGGCGAGTGATCCTGCGAGCGCGTCCTCGAGCGCCTTGGCGCGCAGCACGACGTTCACCTCCTCCAGGATCTGCTGTCTCAAGGTGGCATTTCGCAGACAACGGTCCGCGAGCCGGTCGACCACGAGGCTCAGCGGGCCGGAGAGATCGAGAGGGTCGCTCTCGCGGCGGACGTCGCGCGCCCGCATCGCTTCGAGCGCGGCCAAGGTGGCCAGGACCGGCGCCAGCACGCGCTGCCTGGCGAGTCCGTCGAGGGGGGTGCCGTCCTCGAGCACGGACGCTCGGGCCCGGCGGTACGGTTGCCCTTCGGCAGGCAGCTCGTCGAGTTGAACGCGGGTCACGCCGCGCAGGACGATGTCGAAGGTGCCGTCGGGGTGGGCGCGGTGCGCGATGATCCGACCGGCCCCGGCGATGGTGCGAACGGGGGGCCTTCCCTCGTAGCTCCCTTCCCAGCCGGGCTCGAGCATCGCGAGGGCGAGCACCGGCCGGCGGCTCGCCAGACAGTCGGCCACCATCGCGCGGTAGCGGGGCTCGAAGAGGTGAAGCGGCACCACGCAGCCCGGCAGCATCACGCAGCGCGGAAGCGGGAAGAACGGGAGCGCCGCGAGCTCGTCCGCGGCGAGCGGCATCAGTTCAGCGTCGGTCGGCACGGTGTCCGTCGTCTCCGGCGTGTGCGAGGCCGATGGCCATCAACAACTCGTGACGCGCCGCAGTGTCGGTCGCGAACGTCCCGGCGAACGCCGTGGTCACGGCCCGCGCGCCGTGCCGTCGCTCGCCCCGAGCGGTGATGCAGGAGGGAGAGAGATCGACGACGGCGCCCGCGCCGCGCGCGCCGAGGTGCTCGACGAGGGCGTCGGCGATGTGCTGGCCGAGGTCTTCTTGAAGGGTGAAGCGCCGGGCGAAACAGTCGACCAGGCGAGCGAGCGCGCCGAGCCCCACCACGCGTTCGCCGGGCAGGTACCCCACGTGCACGACGCCGCCCGCGGGCAACAGGTGGTGGGGGCACATGGCGGTCGTCGCGATGCCGGTGACGACGACCAGCCCGGCCGCGCTGGAACCGGTGGCCTCGCCGAGGATCTTCGCTGGATCGAGCGCGTAGCCGGCGAGGAGGTCGTGGGCGAACGCCTCGGCGACTCGTCGTCCGGTGTCGGCGAGCTCCGGATCGCTGTCCACCGGGGTGCCGATGGCGTCGAGGAACTCCTCGATGGCGCGGGCTGCCCGGGAAAGATCGGCGGGCTTTCTCATCGCTGTGGTCCCCAGAGGAGTCGCATGGCCCTCGGAAGCTCGGGTCGTTCCATCACCTCGCATCCGCCGCACCGTGCCTGGAACCGGGGCGACTCGCACGTTCGGCAAGCTTGCACCTCCGAGACGACGGCCGACAGTTCTTCTTGCAGTCGCCGCAGAACGTCGATCTTGCGCTGCATGGCCTCCACTTGCGTCTGCAGCGTGCGGCAAAGACGATCGCTGGCGCTTCGAGCTTCGTCGTGCCCTTGCCTCAGCGCGAAGAGCGCGCGGATGTCCTGGAGCGAGAGGCCCGCTTCTCGGAGGTCCATGATCAGCTGGAGCCGGGGCAGCTGGTCGGGGTCGAACACACGGTGTCCGCCGTCCGTGCGCGCCGCGGGCTCGAGAAGGCCCGCCTCTTCGTAGAATCGGATCGTGCGGACGGTCGTGTCGCATCCGCGCGCGAGGTCGCCCGTCGAGAGACGCGCGCCGCCCCTGCACCTCACGGTGCCCGACGGAGCCTCCAGCTCCGATGAGGCATCGGCCGGATCCGGCGCGGCGGACGCACTCCCGCGCGGGGGCGAAGCCGACGCAGAGCCGCCGTCGTCTTCGGTGACGTGGCACGAACGAGCGACCTCGGGGCGATGGGGCATGCAACCAATCCCGCGTGCGCCCGCTCGGAGCCGGGGGCCCGGGTCAGAGCCCCGGTCGAACCTCGACGCCGTGGACCGTGCGGTCCTAGCGCTTGCCGCAGGATATGGGGAGAGGGCCGCAACCATGTCAAGGCCGCGGCCGGAGTCATTCGAAGGCGCGGCCCGGGCGACGAGGGGCGGTGCGCGCAACGAGCGCCGGTTCCCGGCGATGAGCGCCCCGCGGGCGGGTCGGCCCGCGAGGAGGATCCCCATGAGAACGGAACGAACCATCGACACCCTCGCCGTCCACGCCGAGCCGTCTGGAGGCCCGACGCCGCACACGGGCACGGGGGGTCGCTTCCGCGACCTCCTCGGCGACGCGGCCGGCGCGCTGCTCGGCGGTGTCGAAGGCGTGACCTCGGTGCTCCCCGGCGGTGCGATCGTGAGCGCCGCGCTCCGTGGGGGCGTCGCAGCCGCCGCCTCGGGGGAGGGTACGGCGGCCGCCTTGGTGTCGGACCCGCTCAGCGCCGCCCTGGGTCGTCAGGCCGAAACCCAGATGCAGTACCTGCAGTTGCAGCAACAGATGCAGGACGAGAACCAGCGCTTCACCACCCTCTCGAACGTTCTCAAGGCACGGCACGAGACGGCAAAGACCGCGATCGGGAACCTCCGGTGAAGGAGGCGCGCGCCGACCGCGGTGCGACTTGCGGCCGCACCGATGGATTGGGTACGCTGCGCCCAGGTTCGTCATGAGCACCCCCATCAAGCCGTCGGGCGGCGGCGGATCCGTGATTTCTGGAGCAGGCCCTGAGGGCCTCGACTCTCCCCGCGTGGAGGGGGCGGCCGACCGTTTTCGGGCGGAACTGGGGGCGGAGCATGCCGATCCGGTGTCGGCTCCGACGAACGCAGCCTCCAACGCGGTGGCCGGCGGCCGGACCGACGCCCTTCGCGGGCTCGCCGAAGAACTTCGCGCCGGTCGCACCGCGCCCGATCAAGCCGTGGAGCGACTGCTGGAGCGCACGCTCTCGGCGGGCCTGGCCGCGGGCCTCTCCCCGGCCCGGCGGGCCGAGCTCGAAACTCTTCTCCGTACGACGCTGGCAGAGGACCCGACGATGATCGACCTGCAGAGGGACCTGACGCGTGCACGCTGACCCCGACTGGATGTGCTCCGTGCTGCGGTCGACCCGCGGGCCCCTCATGCGCGCATCGCAAGGGTCCCTGACCTCCTCGACCAGGCGCGGGTGTGGTCCGCTGCGGACGAGCCTCGCCGTTCTGCTCCTGTTGGGTGGGCTCGCGCTCGATGTGGGATGGGCGCGGGCCCAGGACGAGGACGAGGTCGCCTCGACGTCCACGGGTCCGGTGCGTCTCCCATCGGCGCCCGATGCCGCTGAGCCTCCGGCGCGCCCCGATGCACCGATCACTCCGCGCTCCGTGTACGTGATCTCGGTGGCCGTGAACGATGGACTCGAAGCCGAGGCGCAGCGTGCGGGAGCCGCCGCACGCGCCACGCTGCGACGGCTTCCGGGGGCGGACTGGCGCGAGGCGGACAGGCTCTTCCTCGGCTACGACGAGTCCGCGCCCGTGGTGCTCTCGAGGGCACGCGAGCGGCTCGATGCGGGGCGAACGGCGTATCTGAACCTCGACTTGCCGGCGGCCATCGAGCAGTTGACCGGCTCGGTGGCGGACTTCGACGCGTCGGCTTCCGCGCTCGAAGACCCTTACGACCTGGGTCAGGCGCTTCTCTTCCTCGGGGCCTCGCTCGCGTTCGAGAACCGGACGCGTGATGCGCAGCGAGTCTTCGCCCGGCTGCACGTGCAGATGCCCAACGTGCGTCCGGATCCGAACATCTTTCCTCCTCAGGTGGTCGAGCGCTTCACCGCAGCGCGACCCCGGGATGCCGGAGACCCGCAGTCCTCGATCATGATCGAGAGCGATCCGCCGGGGGCCATCGCGTACGTCGACTTCTTGGCCCGTGGCGTGACCCCCCTCACCGTCCCCGGTCTCGTCGGTGGCGAGCACATCGTGCGCGTCAGCCGGGCGGGTGCGACGCCGTTCGTCCAGTCGATCTCGGTGCGTGCCCGCCAGGCGGCACAGACGAGTGCGTTCGTGGTGGACGCCGAGCAGACCGCCGGCCTGGCCGACACCCTCGCGCAGGTTCGTGAGGCCGACGTCGCCTCGCTCGGCGCCGACAGCGCGATCCGGCAGATGGCGGAGGTCCTCGGCGTCGAGAGAATCGGAGTCATCCGCGCGTCGCAGGCCGAGTCGGCGGACCGAGTCCAGCTGGAACTGGTGGTGTTCGACGTGGCGAGCGGACGCCGTCTCGTGCGCGGTGCCGGCGCCGTGCCGACGGCCGTCGGTGACCTCGAGCGCGGTGTGGCCCAGCTGGTGTCCGGCGCGCTCGAGGCCGCGCTGACCGCACGTCAGCAGACGGACGTCGAGCGGATCCCCGCGCGGCAGGAAGAGCCGCCGCCTCCTCCTCCTCCTCCTCCGGCCGAGCCGGCGTTGATCGAGCAATGGTGGTTCTGGGCCATCGTCGGCGGCGTGGTCGTGGCGACGGGCGTCGGGGTCGGCGTCGGCGTCGGCGTCTCCGGTCAAGGGCCGGGCCTGGGGAACAATCCTCAGGGCCAGGTCATCCTCGAGTTCTGATGGGACGGTCGACCGTACACGGCATCGGCGCGGCGATGGTGTCGCGTCCCTTCGGGCGGACACGCGGGGCGCGGGCTCTGCTGCTGGCGACGGCAGGGCTCTTGGCGGCGTTCTCGCTGCCGAGCCGTCGGGCTTTCGCCCAGGACGGTGAAGACGGCGCCTCCAGCAGCGTTCCCACGACCGCCCTGATGTTGCTCGAGGGCGGCGCCACCGCAGGCCAGGGCGCGACCGTG
>CAIKNO010000732.1 GCA_903828805.1 uncultured Sandaracinus sp.
CGGTGGTGCGGATGAAGTCGCCGTGCAGCCAGGGCGCTGCGAGGAGCGAAGCGCCCGCGAGCGCGACCCACGCGCGAGGCCGGGCGGCAGCGAGCCTGCGGCCGAGCGCGTCCGTCGGACCCGGCTCCTGCACCCCATCGATCCGGGCGGTGGCGGCGCGCCCGAGATCCCAGAGCCGCACCGCGCCCATCGAGGCCAGCAGCAGGAAAGGCACCACCAGGTGCAGGTGGTAGCGGGGCTGCATCGTCTCCTGCACGACGGCGGCGTGGGCCACCTCGAAGAGCAGGAGCCAGCCGACGAGGAACGCCACCAGACGCCGCTCGCCCGCCCGCCACGCGAGCACCGCGCCGAGCACGGCCAGCGCGACGAGGGCTGGAGGGGTCCGGGTCGGGTCGCTGAGGACGAGCAGCCGCGGCGAGAGCAGCACCCGCACCGCGCTGAGGGCGAGCTCCCCTTGCGTGAGCACCGCCCCGACCGTCCGCTCGTGCCGCCCGAAGAACGCGACCAGCGCGGCGGCGCCGACGCCCACGACGACGACGAGACCCAGAGCCCTCCGGGCGAACGTCGCGTGCTGCTCGTGCAGCGCCAGCAGCGCGACGGCGTACACCACGATGAACAGGATGTTCAGAGGGCGCAGCAGATAGCCCGGGTAGAGCACCAGCGGCAGGGCGACCAGGAGCAGGACGCGCACACGTCGCGACGGATCGCGCAGCCACCCGTGGATCAGGGCGAACGCGAGCGAGGTCATCACCAGCGACGCCACGAACCCGTCCTCGCAGCGCGCGAAGCGGATGTGCTGAGGCAGCGCCGCGATGGCGACCGCGGCGGCGAGCCCGGCCCGCGGATCCCGCAGCATCGAGGTCGCGTGGCCGAAGAGCACCAGGGGCATCGCGGCCGCGTACGCGAAGTTCGTCCACTGCGCGACGTCGTTCAGGAAGTAGGGCCCGCCGGCGTGTGTGAGCCACGCCCCTTCGGCGACGGCGCGGACGTGGGGATAGACCCGGGTCCACGGCCACGCGCCGAGCAGCATCACAGGCGCGAGCGCGAGCCGTACCAGCGCGCCCGAGGCGACGATGGCCGCGAGGGCGATGGGCATCCACCGCGGGTGCCCGTGGAGCGACCTCCAGGCGAGCAGCAGGGCGAGCCCGACGATGAGCGCGAAGACGGCGATGCCGTCGAGCGGCACCCAGTCCGAGGAGCCCCAGAGCCCCTCTCTCCGCAGCCCCGTCCTGGTCGGCGTCGATCCCGTGGATTGCCAGAAGCCGCCCCCATCGTTGTGTTCGAGGCGCCCGATGAGCGCTCGGAACGCGGCGTCGGCGTCGGCGCCCGTGGCCCCCGTTCGCTGCACGGCGAAGCTTCCGACCCGGGGCGCATCCGGAGGGGCGTCCGCGGGATGGGTGAGGAGCACGCGCACGTCCCGGCCCTCGGGGCCACGGAGCTGCACGGACACGCGATCCACGTGGATGGAGACGCCCCAGAGCGCGAACCCCGGCGCGACCTGGTCACCGAGGGCGTGGGGCGCGAAGAGCGCGAGCAAGGTGCCTTCGTGGCCGGGCCCGATGGCGCGGGTCTGCGCAGAGGCCCGCGGCGCGAGGAAGGTGGCCCAGAGGGCGAGCGCGCCCAGAAACGCGCCCGCCGTGCGCCCGGTCGAGGCGGCGCGGTGGGCGGTCACTCCGCGCCCGGGGCGACTCCGTCGCGCGCCGGGGTGTGGACGAAGTGCTCGCGCGGTCGGTTCGTGGTCCACCGCTGGAAGATCTCCATGACGGCCGGATCGGCCTCGGCGATCTTCTCGAAGAGGTAGTCCTGGATGCCCTTGTGGACGGCGCAGACGCTGCTCTCGCGCATCCGCCCGAAGATCGTGCCCTGGCTCTTGTGGCTGTGGCTCGGGGCCACGCCGCAGTAGGGCTGGTAGGCGCAGTTGACGCAGTCGGGGCGGGCGTCGAGGTTGCCCGCGAGCACGAGCGCGCGCACGGTCTCGTGGCCGACGATGTCCCGGTAGCGGGCGTCCCGCACGTGGCCGAGCAGGAAGGTGTCGTCCCCGGTCTCGTGGAGCATCCGCCCCTCGTCGCACGAGAAGACGCTGCCGTCGTAGTTGTACGCGAGCGCGCCGATGCCGGCGCCGGAGGGGCTGCGGATGTCGAGGAAATTCGGATCTTCGCCGCCGAGGATCTTCGTCAGGAAGATCGCGGCGTAGCGCTCGATGACCTGCACGCCCTGCTTGTTCAGCTCGATCATGTAGTCGACGCTGCGGCGGTAGAACTCGAGGTACTCCGCGCGCGGATACTCGAGGCGAGGTCCGGTCCGTTCCGCGAAGCCGAACGGATCGAGGGGCCGCAGGAAGAGCGCGCGGCAGCCGAGCGCCACGTACTGATCGACGACCTCTTTCCACAGCGGGAGGGTCTCGCGCGTCGTCGTCAGCAGCGCCTCGACCCGGTAGAGCGTGGGGTCGAGGCCGCGCCGCTCGTACTCCGCGTTGATGCGCTCGATCCAGCGCACCGACGCCGCCCACGACGAGCCGGAGGTCTTCTCGCCGCTGGCGAGTCGGAGCGCGGGGAGCTTGCGCTGCTTGTCGTGCAGCCCCTGGGGGCCATCGATGCTGGTGCAGATCTGGACGCGGTGGTCGAGGAGGTACGCGAGCTTCTCCTCGTCCATCAGCGAGAGGTTCGAGACCATCGTGAATTCGAGGGCCTTGCCGAGGGTCTCGTTCTTGCGCTTGGCGTACTCGATCACGTGCTGCACGACGCCGAAGTTCACGAGGGGCTCGCCCCCCTGGAACTCGAGGGTGACGCCCGGGCTCGTGGTGGCGAGCGCGAGGTCCACGCACTGCTCGGCGGTCTCCCGCGTCATGTCGGTCTGGACCGCCTCCATCGGCGCGCGGGACGCGTGGCAGTACACGCACGTCTCGTTGCAGCGCAGCGTGACGACGAGCATGTGCAGGTTCGGCCCATGGCCGAGGAACGACTTGCGTCGGGCGAGCGCCGTCGCGGCGCGCTCGGCGTCGTGGTGCGCGCGCAGGAAGTTTCCCTCGCGCAGGCGGGTGTGGAGGGCGCTGCCGGCGTCGATCGCGCCGGTGGCGAAGGCCCGGAACTCGTCCCTGGAGAGGACCAGGAAATTGCCCTCCAGGTTGGTGATCAGGACCCGCCCGCCGGGCAGGCCGCGGTGCCGGAAGAAGGCCTGGGAGGTCGTGTCCATGCGGAGGCCCCGCATCGACACGGACCCTGCGGGGAGCGGCGTCTCGGTGCTCATCGGCCCGCCCCTCCGCGCCCCTGCGCGACGTCGCCTCGCTCCTGGATCGTCAGACCGAGCGCGTAGTTCCCGAGCTCGCGCGCGACGAGGGCCGCCCGGCCGGCGCGCGGGGACTCGATCCGCAGCACCGCGTGCGCGGCCTCGTCGGTGCGCGCGATCTGGGCGTGTCCCGCGTAGACCGCGATGGCGCGGTCGATGGCGGCGCTGGCGTAGAGCTCGAGGTGGAGCCGGAGGTCGAGCATCAGCCCTGTCCATCCCCGGCTTGGCCGGTCGCATCGACGGCGGCGGGCGCGGCGCCGGCGGGCGCGGCGGCGGCCTCGGGACCCTTCTTCTTGTACTTCTCTTCCCACGAGAGCCCGATGCCCAGCGGGTCCTCGAAGGCCTCCTCGGTGAAGTCGAAGTCCTCGAGCTCGTCGAGCGTCGGCGGACCCATCGCGCCCGAGATCGCCTTGAGCGTGACGGCCTCGATCACCGCGCGGTTCTCGCGCACGATCTGGGCGCGCCACGCACAGCTGAGCAGCTCGTTCTCGAGCTCGCCAGCGACGTCGCGGAGCGCGGATTCGCCGGTGTCGAGCGACTTCGGGGTGAGGGTGATCCGCACCTGCGCCGCGCCGGGCCGGTCGAGCAGCACATAGCAGCGATCGATGAACGTGAAGGCCGCGCCGTAGACGGCGTCGAGCGGGTACAGCGTCTCGTCGACGGTCACCGACACGGCGTGCTCCGACACGAGCGACTCGACCATCGCAGCAGACATTCCGGTGACCTGACCCATCGAGTCCTCCTTCGAGCGCCCGGAGCCTAGCGGATCTCCGAAGCGATGTAGTGGAGCATCCACTGGTTCGCGGAGCCAGGGCCGACGTCGCGGCGGGCGAGCAGCGTCAGGCGCCCCGCGGCGTGCGCGAGGATCGTGCGGTGCGCGGCGTGGGCGTCGTCGTCGCGGTGGTGCTCGAAGCGCGCGTCGGAGCGCTCGGCGCGGCCCGTCTGGGCCCGGGTGCGCGCGAGGCCGAAGGCGACGTTGTCCACGACGAGCAGGGTGCCCCCGGGCCGCAACGCCTCGACGAGGCGGCGCACGACC
>CAIKNO010000733.1 GCA_903828805.1 uncultured Sandaracinus sp.
CGTCCGCATCCGGCGACGCGGTGACGTCCGCATCCGGCGACGCGGTGACGTCCGCCTCGGTCGACGGGTCGCCCCGTCACGGCGTGGTCGACGAGGACCCCCTCGATGACGACGGCATCCCCGAGTCGAGCCTGACCCTCCCCGTCGTCCGTCCCGGACGATGGATGGGCGGCGCGGTGCTCCTCGGCGTCGTCTCGCTCGCGGTCGGGGTGTGGTGGTCGTTCGCCGGTCGGGGCGAGCCTGCGGCCTCGCCGGGACAGGTCACCGCTGCCTCGGGCGGTCTGCCTGCGTCCGGGTCGCCAGGCCCCGCGGCCATCCGCAGCGCGAATGAACGCCCCGGGGTCTCCGGAGGCGCTGCAGGGGCTGCGCCGTCGACGGCCCCCTCTCGGTTGCAGGCCGCGGACAGCCCGGGCGTCGCGGTCGGGGCGGACGCGGGCACGGCCGTGTCGACGGCTTCCGTGATTCCTTCGTCTGGAACGGGCGCGACGCCCATCGCCGGACCGGTCGGTGTTCCGGAGGTCGGTGCGACCGCGGCCTCGGCGGAAACGCCGCGCAGCGGCACCGCGGCGCGGCGCGGCGCCGCCCCTCGGACGGGCGCGTCGCCGCCTTCCGAAGAGCGCGTGTCGGCACCCCGTCAAGCCAGCGGCAGCCGGCCGACGGTCATCGCCGACCCCGGTTTCTGATCGCGCCGCCTCCGCGCTGCACGGTCTCGAACCGTGTGTGCGTCGGGCGCCCGGTAGCCCATTCGCGGCTCCTCCAAGGAGCCCGGTCCGTGAGCGCCGGCAGGCGCAGGCAGGACCCCGCGTTGCACCCCTCCGAGGCCGGCCTTAGGCTCGCCGCCCATCCTTTCATCCCGAGCTTTGCCCCGATGCTGCAGGACATTCTCAAGAAGCTTTTCGGCACCAGCCACGAGCGGCAGCTCAAGAAGATCCAGCCGCGGGTCGATGCCATCAACGCGTTCGAGCCCGAGCTCAAGAAGCTCTCGGATGCCCAGCTCGCGGCCCGCACCGCGGACTTCCGGGTCCAGATCGAGAACGGCGCGAAGCTCGACGACCTGCTGGTGCCGGCGTTCGCCGTCTGCCGCGAAGGCGGCCGTCGGGCCCTCGGGATGCGGCACTACGACGTTCAGCTGATCGGCGGCATCGTCCTGCACGAGGGCAAGATCGCCGAGATGAAGACCGGCGAGGGCAAGACCCTCGTCGCGACGCTCGCCTGCTACCTCAACGCCCTCGAAGGGAAGGGCGTGCACGTCGTCACCGTGAACGACTACCTCGCGCGCCGCGACGCCGACTGGATGAGCAAGCTCCACAACTTCCTGGGGCTGAGCGTCGGCGTCGTGGTCCCTCAGCAGAGCGACGCACAGAAGCGAGCCGCGTACCGGGCCGACATCACGTACGGCCAGAACAACGAGTACGGCTTCGACTACCTGCGCGACAACATGAAGTTCAGCATCTACGACTACGCGCAGCGCCCTCTGCACTACGCGATCGTGGACGAGGTGGACTCCATCCTCGTGGACGAGGCCCGCACGCCGCTCATCATCAGCGGCCAGGGCGACGTCGCGAGCGACAAGTACCAGCGGATCGCGCGGGTCATGCCCCGCTTGCGCAAGGAAGAGCACTTCGTCGTCGACGAGAAGATGCACAACGCGACCTTCACGGACGAGGGCATCGAGGTCGCGCAGAAGCTCTTCCGCGAGGCGGGCATCATCCAGGGCGACAACCTCTTCGACCCGGTGAACCTCGAAGCGCTGCACATCCTGAACAAGTCGCTGGTCGCGCACACGCTCTACAAGCGCGATCAGCAGTACATGGTCACGCGCGACCAGAAGGTCGTCATCGTCGACGAGTTCACCGGCCGCGTGCTCCCCGGCCGCCGCTGGTCGGACGGGTTGCACCAGGCGGTCGAGGCGAAGGAGGGCGTGCCGATCCAGGCCGAGAACCGCACGCTCGCGACGGTCTCGTTCCAGAACTACTTCCGGCTCTACAAGAAGCTCTCCGGCATGACCGGGACCGCCGACACCGAGGCGGAGGAGTTCCACAAGACCTACAGCCTCGAGGTCGTCGTCATCCCGACGAACCGCAAGGTCTCGCGGGTCGACCAGGAGGACCTGATCTTCAAGAGCGAGCCGGAGAAGTTCCGGGCGGTCTACGAGGACGTCGTGGAGGCCCACAAGGCGGGTCAGCCCGTGCTCGTCGGCACCACCAGCGTCGAGAAGAGCGAGGCCCTCGCCAGGATGCTCGACAAGGCGGGCGTTCCCCACAACGTGCTGAACGCCAAGCAGCACGAGCGCGAGGCCTACGTCATCGCGCAGGCGGGTCGGAAGGGCGCGATCACGATCGCGACCAACATGGCCGGCCGCGGCACCGACATCCTCCTCGGCGGCAACCCCGAGATGCTCGCGCGATGGCACGTGATGGACCGCGCGCGGGCGGAGGGGAACGACGCGCTGCTCCAGGACCGAGAGGCCCTCGAGCAGGCGGTCCGTGACGAGCAGACCCGCCTCGAGGCGGAGTGCGCGGCGGAGAAGAAGGAGGTCGTCGCCGCAGGCGGCCTGCAGATCGTCGGCACCGAGCGTCACGAGTCCCGCCGGATCGACAACCAGCTCCGGGGTCGAGCCGGACGCCAGGGCGACCCCGGCGCGAGCCGGTTCTACCTGTCTCTCCAGGACGACCTCATGCGCATCTTCGGCGGGGACGGACTGCCCGCGATGATGACCACGCTCGGCATGGAGGACGGGGTCCCGATCGAGCACCGCATGGTCACCCGCGCCGTCGAGAACGCGCAGAAGAAGGTCGAGGAACGCAACTTCGACACGCGCAAGAATCTGCTCGAGTACGACGACGTGATGAACCAGCAGCGCAAGAGCATCTACGGCTTGCGCCGCCAGGTCCTCGAGGGGCAGTACCGCACCGTGCCCACCGAGGAGCAGGCCGCGAAGGGCAAGCTGCCCGAGCGCGTCGTGGCCGAGGCCGACGAGGCCCTGCGCACCCGGGTCGCGCCGGTCATCGCGCAGATGGTCAAGGTGCACGGCGCCAAGGTCGCGCCGCCGCCGCCGCCGCCGCAGCCCGCCCCTCCGCCGAGGGCGGCCACCGCCGAGCAGCTCGCGGCGTTCAACGATGCGGTGCGGGCCTACGACGGCGCGGCCGTCGCGTACCGAGAGGCGATGAGGGCATGGCAGACGGCCGTGCTGGACGCGCGCGTGGAGGACCTGACGGAGGTCCGTGTTCAGGCCCTCGAGTTCAACGTGTACCGGGAGTTCGGCTGCCGCGTCGAGCTGGAGAAGCTCGCCCGCCAACCCGTCAAGCTGCTCGAGACGCTGACCGACGAGGTCGCGATGTCGCTGACGGAACAGCGGGAGCGGCTCCTGGACCTCGTCGACGACATCACGGGCAAGCTGGTCGAGCGTGCCTGCCCGGCGAACAAGCAGCCGGACGAATGGGATCTCGACGGCCTGAGCAAGGCCTACGAGGACGCGTTCGGGATCGCCGCCACCGCCGTCGCGAAGTTCAGCGATGTCGACGATCTCGCCGACCGGCTCTACCGCGACGCCGAGAACGTGCTGCTGAAGAAGGAGAAGGACATCGGCCCGGAGCATCTGCTCGCGGCGTTCCGCAACTTCTACCTTCGCGAGATCGACCGTCAGTGGCTCGATCACCTGACGAACATGGACCAGCTGCGCGACGGCATCGGGTTGCGCGGCTACGGTCAGCGCGATCCCAAGAAGGAATACAAGAAGGAGGGCTACGACCTCTTCGTCGGGATGTCCGAGAGCATCAAGGTGCAGGTCGCCTCGCAGATCTTCCGCGTGCAGGTGATGCGCGAGGAGGACGTGCGGCGTCTCGAGGATGCCCGACGCCGTGAGATCGAGGCGCAGCAGCGTCGGATCGCGGGGGCTCAGCTGGGCGGGGCCTCGGGGGCTCCGCAGGCCGGGGCCGGGGCGGGCGCCTCTCTGCCGCCCGCTGCGGTCCGTCCTACCGCTGCGGCGCCTGCGACTGGCGCGGTGCCGACCACCGGTGCGGTGCCTGCGGCCGCGGCGAGGACGGCCACGGTCGCTGCGGCGGGCGCGAGGTCGGCAGGGCAGGTCGCTCCGCGCGATCTCGGGGCTCCGCCGGCCGCGAAGGTCGAGACCATCAAGCGCGACAAGCCGAAGGTGCAGCGCAACGAGCCGTGCTGGTGCGGCTCGGGCAGGAAGTACAAGAACTGCCACATGCGCGAAGACGGACCGTCGGGCGCAGCGGAGGGCAGCCGCCTCGACGAGCCCTCGGACGCCTGACAGCGGCGTCCCGATGGGCGATTCCGCGTCACGCCTCCCCCCGGACCGCTTCGCTCGAGGAGCAGCATGCCGCTGTCTTCGTGCGGGGCTCACCGGGGGCGTGGGTGCGGACTCAGGGCGGGTCGGCGCCGGCCCGCGGCGGGCGGTCGCCCGTCGTGGAGGCGTTCGCCGAGGCGCGCCGCTCGCAGCGTTCGCGTTCTCCTCGATGGTCGCGATCGCCGCCCATGCCGCGATGCTCACGCAGACCGCGCGCGTCCACGCGCAATGTGACGACGACCCGCTGGCGGAGGCCGCGGCCACCCTCGTTCTCTCGGGCGAGAATCCGACGGGAGACGCGCTGACGTCAGCGGCCCGCGCGGCCGGCTCCGATGCGCCCTCCGTTCATGCCTTGCGGGTGCCGGCGGGTGACTCGCAGCGGGTGGCCCGATGGCTGGACGAGCTGGGCGGGCGACTGCACGCGCCGCTGGTGTGCGGGGAGGCCCGGACCGCGGAGCACCGGTTCGTCGTGGCGGCCCCCGCGGCGGGGCATCTCGCGCTGCTCGGCGGGGCCGAGGTGCGTGTGACGCTCGCGCCCCGATGGGAGCAGCCGGTGCTCTTCGTGGAGGATGCGACGGGGCAGGTCGTCCGCCTCGAACCGGATGGCGAGCGGGTCACCCTGCCGATCGAGCTCGAGCCGCCGCTCCATCTGCAGCTCGTGGCACGCGGTCCGGACGGCCCGCGGCCTGTCGCGGAGCGCTCGACCGGCGAGGGGCCTGACACGCGGGTCCCGTCTTCCGCAGCGCCGCTCGACGAGCGGATCGCGGCCCTTCGACGGCGCGCGCGCGTCGGTCCGCTGCGACCGCACCGCATCCTCTCATCGGTGGCCCAGGCCCATGCCGAGACGGTGTGCCGCGCCCGTCGAGCGGCGCACGAGGTGGAGCCGGGGCGCGACCCGCGAGCCCGGCTCCGAGCCCGCCATGTGGAGGCCCGCCACGTCGGTGAGACCGTCGCGCGTGGTGCGACGCCCGACGCGGCCTTCGACGCGCTCGCCCGGAGCACGGCCCATCGTGAAGCGCTCGTCGACCGCCGCTTCACCGACGCGGGCGCGGGGCTGGCGTTGGATGGCGAGGGTCACGCCTGCGTGGTCGTGTTGCTGGCGGCCTGGCCGCGTCTCGTCGTGGCGCCTCCCTGACGTGCGGCATCCGCGAACGGCGGCGGGCCGCGGACGTGGCCGTGCGGTGCGCCTCACGTCGTGATGGGAGGCCTGCGCGCCCTGCTGCTACCATCGCCGGCGATGCGCACGCTTGCCGATCTCCGGGCCCACGCCGATCGATGCTTCCTCGAGGGAGACGCCCACGGGGCGCTGCATGCCTACTGCGCGCTGGTGCAACTCTGCCCGCCGGACCTCGATGCGCGCCTGCGGGTGGGCGACTGCATGCTCGCCCTGGGGGAGGTGCAGCGGTGCGCCGTCGTCTACACGTCGCTGGCCCGGGCCGCGACGCATGGCGGGTATCCGCTGCGGGCGATGGTCGCGTTGAAGATCCTGACCTCGATCGAACCGCAGCTCGCTCCGCTGCTCGCGCCTCTGGCCGAACTCTACTCCCTCGAGAGCACGCGGCTCGGACGTGGGGTCCGGCTCGCGCCGGGGGATCCTTCGCTCGCGGTGCCCGCCTCGCTCGACCTCGGTGTGAGCATCCCGCTGGCGCAGCTGGTGCCCCATGCGGAGCGGGTGGCGGCGGACCTCTCCGGACTCGCCTTCCCGGCGACGTTGCCCCCCATCCCCCTGTTCAGCGAACTGCACGCCGAGAGCTTCGGTCCGGTGCTGCAGGCCCTCAAGCTTCGACGGGCCCGCCCGGGCGACGTGCTCATCCCCGAGGGAGCGATCGGTCAGTCCTTCTTCGTCATCGCGCGCGGGGAGGTCCGCGTCACCAAGGCGCGGCCCGACGGAACGGAGCTCGTGCTGACGACCCTCCACGAGGGCGCGATCTTCGGCGAGATGGCGATGGTGTCCGCGGCGCCGCGGTCCGCGACCGTGACGGCCGTGACGGACACCGATCTGCTCGAGTTCGACCGCGAAGCGCTCGGCGCCGCGAGCCACGACGTCGCCACGCTGGCGGCGGCCCTCGACAAGTTCACGCGCGAGCGGTTGCTCTCGAACCTGCTGCAGACGGCGCCGCTGTTCCGTCCGCTCGATCGCAAGCAGCGCCTGGATCTGGTGCGGCGCTTCACGGCGCACGACGTCGGCGCCGGGGTGGACATCATCGTCGAAGGGCAGCCAGGGCTGGGGCTCTACCTGCTCCTGGCAGGTGAAGTGGACGTCACGAAGCGCGACGGCGACAGCAAGGTCTTGCTCGCCACCCTCGCCGCGGGGGATGTGTTCGGGGAGATTGCGCTGATGCAGGAGGGGCCGGCCACGGCGACGGTCACTGCGGCGAGGCAGAGCACCGTGCTCTTCCTCGCGCGCGACGTGTTCATGCGTCTCGTTCAGGCATTTCCGGAGATCGGCGCGTACGTCGGTCAGCTCGGCGAAGAGCGTCTCATGGACGCGCGCTTGCTCATGGACGCGGGCGGCGACTTCGAGGAACTCGACGCGCTCGAGCTGCTCCCGGGTTGAGCGCTGCGGGCCGCGGGGGAGCCGCGGCGTCCTGTCCTCGGGGGCGTGCTGCGGCGCGCGACCGCGACAGCGATGTCAGGGCACGGACGCCGACGCGCTCGTCGGATGGACGAAATGGCGCGGATTTCGTGGGCCAGACGTGTGTTTGCGACAGGTCGTCGTCGTTGGCACCGGTGTTGCTGAAGCGTTCGTACGAGAGACGCTTGGCTTGCTTCGCTTGTGCCTCTTCGCTTGTGCCTCTTCGCTTGTGTCTCTTCGCTTGATTCGGCGACGTTCGAGATGCGGCCCATGATGTTTCGAACGCGGAGCGGTTCCACCGGTCCGCGTTCGTTCTTCCGTCCGCTGCGAGGTTCTCGTGCCGGGTGCTCGGTCGACGTGCCCCAAGCGCGCTCTGCTCGGTTATCATGCGTCCCCATGCGCGCCCTTCTGTTCGGGTTCTCCTTGCTCCTCGTCTCTGCCTGCGCGGCGACCGCCACCGAGATGCGGCGGGCCGAGGAGGCCTACGAGCAAGCCCGCTTCGACGCCGCGCGCGTCTGGCTCACCGACCTCGAGGATCGCGCTCCGGGCATGGAGCCCGACATGCGGGCGGACTACTTCTACCTCCGCGGCATGACCGAATACCGCCTCGCGCACCGGCTCGAGGCCATGCACTACCTCGCCATCGCCAGGGAACTCGTCGGCAGTGACCCAGATTCCCTTCGACCGGAGCAGCGCGAGAACCTGACCCGGACGCTCGCGGAACTCGAGCCGACCGAGCCTCTCGAGTACCGACCGCGCCCTGCCGCCGCCGAGTGACGCTCCGTGGACGTCGCCGCGGCGCGCGGCCTCGGAACGCGTGGACCCTCCCACGAAGAGGCCCGCCGCATCGACAGGATGCGCGGGCCCATGAGGTCGCGAATGCGTCTGATCGTGGCGGCCGGGGACCGGCTCAGGAAGCGACGGGCGCGGCGAGGGCGCGGATGGCGTCCTTCGTCGCGAGCTTCTGCTTCTTCAGCTTCGCGAGCTCGACTTGCTCCGCGGCGGTCAACGAGACCCGCGCCTCGATCTCGGCGACGCGGTCCTTCAGCTTCTGGTGCCGCTTCTCGAGGCGGCTCAGTTCCTTCTCAGAATCGATCAGACGCGACTGCGGCCTCGCCATGGAACCTCCATCTGCCAGCTGGCTACGAGCGGTGTTCACGGGGCGCCCAGGGTCCGAACGGCACCTGGCGCTTCGCGTGAACGACCGAGGAACGAACGGTGAGAAGCAACGAAAGCGTGACATCTCGATGCTACCGAGCGTGTCGTACGCTTTCAACGATTTCGTCCCATGAGCCGCCACCGTTCGTCCTCTCGCTCGACGCCTGCCATCCCCGCCGCATTCCCTCGGTGGCCCCGTCTCCGTGCGTGGGCCGTGCGGTCGGTGCTCATGATGGCGGCGCTGGCGCAGGCGCTGGTGCTGGTGCTGGCATGGCCCTGGCCAGCGGTGGGCCAGGGCCGGTCACCGGCGGACGCGCCCTCCGTCCTCGAGGCGGTCCAAGTCTGGCTGGATGGATGGACGACCATGCAGGCCGTGTTCGAACTTCGGAACCGACACCGGCTCACCGGGCTCGAGACGCGGTGGTCCGGGCGGCTCTGGGCGGAGCGACCCGACCATGTTCGGGTGGAGTTCGACCGGCCGCGTGGTCCGATCGTCGTCGCCGCAGGAGGCCGCTGGACGACGGTGGACGAGACCCCCGACGCGGCCACCGCGTGGAGCGAGGACGCCCGCGCGCCGGGCATCGCGTGGGCCTTCGAGGTGATGTCGGGCCGCGTTCGCCTCGGCGATGCGGTCGTGGCGCGTGGGCTCGATGCGCGTGCCTCGGGGTTCTCGGGGGACGTGATCGAGGTCCGGCCCCGGAGCCCGGAGGTTCGCCTCGAGCGGGTCCTGCTGTACGTCGATGCCCGGCCTTCGAGGCGCGGCCTCATCCATCGGGCCCTGGCGATCGATCCCGCCGGCAACACCACGCGGGTGGACCTGCTCGAGGTCCAGGTGAACCGGCGCCTGCCGCCCGGGCTCTTCGTGCCTCACGTCCCGGCCGGTGCGCTCCGCGTTGCTCCTTGAGCTTTCGTGTGTCGCAGCCAGCCCTCGAGCGCCGGCGCGATCCGCGTCCATCCGGCCGCCTGTCCTCGGGCGCGGGCAGCCTCTGCGAGCCGCGCGCGCCTCACGGGATCGTCTCGCAGTGCGACCAAGGCCGCAGCGAGGTCTGCTGTGTCACCCTCTGATACGACGATGCCTCCGTCGCCGACCAGCTCCGGCAGGCCGCCGACGTCGGTCGACACGACCGGCAGCCCAGCGGACATCGCCTCGAGGACCGCGTGCGGAGCGCCTTCGCTGCGTCCCGACGCGAGGCGCCGCGAAGGCACCGCGAAGACGTCCGCGGCCGCCAACCAGCGTGCCTTGTCCTCGCCGGAGACGACGCCCTCGAGGCGGACGGACGCCCCACTTCGCGCGGCGAGGTCGGCGAGCCGTCGCGCCTCGGGGCCCTCGCCGGCGATCACGACGACGACGCCCGCCATCGGCCCCGCGGCGGCGATCAGCCGGTCGAGCCCTTTGATCGGCACGAGACGCGACATCGCGAACACCACGAAGCCATCGACTCCGAGGAACTGCCGTGCGGCGTCGCGCGCGCAGGACGCGGGCAGGTCCACGCCCATGGGCTGCACGACCGAGTGCGTCGAGGCGTCGCGCCCTTCGGGGGTGCCCTCGAGCAAACCGAAAAAGGCCTGCCGCAGCACCTCGCTCACGAACGCCAGCGTGGTCGCACCTCGGGCGATGACACGGGCGAGCCGTGCCCCGAGGGGGCGCGGGAGCCGTGAGAGGACGTGAACGTCGCCGGAGTGGAAGAACGCCACGTGGGGCCGCCCCTGCGCGAGCGCGCTGCCGACGATCCCGCAGGGGACGCCCCAGTGGCTCACCAGGGCGTCCCAGCGGCGCCCTCGCGAATGCACGGCGTGGGCGAGCGCTCCGGGGTAGAGCGCGGTGCCGGGCCACGCGAGCGGGTCGCGGGCGAGGTTCTCCGGTGCACCCGCCCCGTGAAACGTGCGCTGCAGTCCGCGCGGCCATGCATACCTGACCCACGTCACGCGAACGCCGGGCGCGGGCGCGGTCCATGGCGCGGCGCCGCCTGCAGGTGCGGGTGCGAGGACCTCGACGTCGTGCCCCCGTGCCGCGAGGGCGCGGGCCATGCCGAGCACGAACGCGCCCGAGGGATCGGCGGGGTGCTTGGGGAAGCTGGTGGTCGGCATTCCGACCTTCACCGAAGCGCCCTCGCGACCCTCCGGGCCCCCGCCCGCGCGAGCACCCACGGGACGACCACGAGGCCATGGTGCAGTCGCAGTCCGCTCGTCTCGTCGCCGTAGATCGGCCGCACCGTCACCTGATGAACACGCAGGCCGGTCCGGGCGAGCATGCCGAGCAGATCGTTGGGGTAGCCATACCCCGGCCACATGTTCTCGGTCCGAACGGACTCGGCTGCATGACGGGAGATCGCCGTATAGCCGCACTGCGAGTCCTGGACGGGAAGGCCCGTGGCGAGGCGGGTCAGGCGGGAGAACGCGTGGTTCGCGAGCCGGCGATGGCGAGGCATCACCCGGCCCGCGTCGGGGTGAGAGAGCCTGTCGCCCTTGCAGTAGTCCGCCTCGCCTCGGGCCACGGGGTCGACCACGTGCGCGAGATCGTCGGGGTCCATCTGCGCGTCGCCCGCCATCACGGCCGCCACGTCGGCGCCCGCGGCGAACGCGTGGGCGTACCCGGTGACGATCGCGCCGCCGACCCCTCGCCTCCGTGGATGCCGGAGCACGTCGATCCGCGCATCGTCGAGGGCCTCGGCGACCTGCGCGGTCCCGTCGTCCGATGCGTCGTCGATCACGACCACGTGGTCCACGAACCCGGGCATCGTGGTGAGGGTTCGCCCGAGCAGTCGAGCCTCGTTCCGCGCCGGGACGACGACGGCGACGCGCACTCCGTTCCGCATGAGCCGGGCGCCCTTTCGGGCGGTCACTCCACCGTGACGGTCTTCGCGAGATTGCGAGGCTGGTCGACGTCGGTGCCCTTCAGGTCCGCGACGTAATAGGCGTAGAGCTGGAGCGGCAGCACGGTGAGGAACGGCGCGAGCGCCTCGTGCACCAGCGGGATCTCGATGACGTCCTCCGACACCGCGTGGGCGGACTCGTCCCCCTCGGTCGCGATGGCGATCACCTGGCCCTCGCGCGCCTTCGCCTCCTGCAGGTTGCCGAGCGTCCGGTCGTACCACCGGTCCTTCGGCATCAGGACGAACACGGGCACGGCGCTGTCGATGAGCGCGATCGGACCGTGCTTCATCTCGCCGGCGGCGTAGCCCTCGGCGTGGACGTACGAGACTTCCTTGAGCTTGAGCGCCCCCTCGAGCGCCATCGGGAAATTGAGCCCACGCCCGAGGAAGAGCACGTCGCGCGCGTCGCGGTAGCGCTTCGCGACGTTCATCACCAGCTGCCTCGTACCGCCGACCACGTCCTTCATGAGGATGGGGAGGCGGGCCAGTTGCTCCACGAGCGCGCGCGCGTCGGCGTCGCCGAGCGTACCGCGGCGACGCCCGAGCCAGATGGAGAACATCAGAAGGTTGGCCAACTGCGTCGTGAAGCACTTCGTCGACGCGACTCCGATCTCCGGGCCCGCGTGCGTGTAGAACGCCGCGTCGCTCATCCGCGGAATGGCACTGCCGATCACGTTGGCGATCGCGAGGACCTTCGCCCCGCGTTCCTTGGCCTCGCGGGCCGCGACGAGCGTGTCGAGCGTCTCGCCGCTCTGGCTGACGGCGATGACCAGGTCGCCCTCTCCGATGACCGGGTCACGACCGCGGAACTCGCTCGCGAGCTCGACCGTCGTGGGCACACGGGCGATGGACTCGAGATAGTAGCGACCCGTCATCGCGGCGTGGTGGCTCGTCCCGCACGCGAGCAAGAACACCCGTCGAATGCTGCGGGCGTCGTCTTCCGAGAGCCCGATCTCGTGCCCGTGGATGTCACCCCGCTCGCGGTCGAGTCGCCCGCGGAGCGTGTCTTCGATCGCCCGCGGCTGCTCGTGGATCTCCTTGAGCATGAAGTGCTTGAAGCCGGCCTTCTCGGCCATCACGGGCGACCAGTCGATCTCCTTGCTGGGACGCTCGACGGGCGTGCCATCCAGCCTCGTGATGCGCGCGGTTCCACGCTCGAGGACGGCGAGGTCGCCGTCTTCGAGGAACACCATCCGACGCGTGTACGGCAGCAACGCGGGGATGTCGCTCCCGCAGTAGGTCGCGTCATCGGCGAGCCCGAGCACGAGCGGAGAGCTCGCCTTGGCCACGATGATGCGGCCGGGTTCGTCCCGGCTCATCACCGCGAGCGCATACGCGCCATGCAGCTCGCGCAACGCCCGACGCACGGCGTCCTCGAGCCCACCGTGGCCTTCCCGGAGCTTCTCGTGGATGAGGTGCGCGACGAGCTCGGTGTCGGTGTCGCTGACCACCTTCGCGCCGCGCTCGACCAGCCGTGCGCGGAGGGCGAGGTGGTTCTCGATGATGCCGTTGTGAACGACCGCGACAGGCCCTGAAAGATGGGGGTGCGCGTTGACCTCGCTCGGCCGGCCGTGCGTGGCCCAGCGGGTGTGACCGATCCCGGTGGTCCCTCGAATGGGGTTCGCCTCGAGCGCACGCTCCAGGTTGCGGAGCTTGCCCACGGCCCGCGCGAGCGCGATCTCCCCTCCGCTCTGGATGGCGACGCCCGCCGAGTCGTACCCGCGGTACTCGAGCCTTCGCAGACCGTCGAGCAGAATGGGAGCCGTATTCTCGGTGCCGACGTACCCGACGATGCCGCACATGACAGGAGCCCTCCGGCCGATCCGTGGGGGGATCGGACTGCGCGGGAGGATAGACCCCGCAAGACGCGCCCGCACGCGTCCCGCGGGGCAGTCGTCCCTCGCTCAGGGCGCGGAGGATCCCGTCGGCGACGCGGCCTGCGTGTCCTGCGGGTAGCTCGCCAGTTCGCGGCCCTGGTCGTCGACCACCCGCACCGGGCCCCAGCGCCGCAGGGGCTGCGCCACGGCTTCCGCGTCTCCGACCACGACCACGAGGGCCGTGTCCGGACGGATGTTGCGCTGCGCGGCGGCGAGTGCCTGGGCCGGGGTGACGCTTCGGATCTGCGACCGGAACGTGTCCCAGTAGTCGTCGGGCAGCCCGAAGAGGCGAAGGTCCGCGACCAGCATCGCGATCTGCCCCGCCGTGTCGACCCGCAGCGGAAAGGAATCCGAGAGGAAGCGCTGGGCCGCGTGGACCTCGTCCTCCGGGGCCTGCTCGGTGACGATGCGCTGCAGGTGCTCCATGAATCCGTCCATCGCCTGCGGCGTGCGGTCGAGGTCGGGCTGGCGGGGGTCGCGCCCGACGGAAGCGCGGGCCCGGAACGGCGCGGCGATCGGGAGCTCGTCGACGCCGGAGTACGCGCCGTAGGTCAGGCTGCGCCGCTCTCGCAGGTCCATGAACAATCGGGACGCCGCGCTCCCACCGAGCACCTGGTTGGCCACGGCCAGCGGCACCCAGTCTTCGCTCCCACGCTGAAGGGAGAGGTTGCCGATCGACACCACGGACTGCGCGGAGCCCGCGCGGTGCACCACGATGACCTCGCGGGCGGTTCGGGGCGCCACCTCGGGCACCGTGACGGACGGGACATCCCGCCGGCGCCACCGTCCGAACACCGACTGTGCGGCGCGCTGGACCTGCTCCGCCGTGACGTTGCCGGCCACCACGAGGAACGCGTTGTTCGGCACGTAGTGATCGCGGTGCCACGTGACCAGGTCCTGCCGCCGCATCTGATCGATGGCTTCGGCGGTGGCGTCGACGTGGGCGTACGGATGATTCCCGTACGCCGCGCGATAGAACTCCCGCCGGGCGAGCATCGCCGCATCGCCGTACTGGATGCGAAGACGATCCCGCTCGCGCTGCTTGAGGCGCCGCAGCTCCTGCTCGTCGAAGCGCGGGGTGGTGACCATGTCGGCGAGGATCTGCATCACCTCGTCGAAGTGCTCGGACACGACCCGGAACGAGATCGTGTGGCTGGCCTGGGCGTCGGACGTCGTCAGGTCCGCCCCGAGGAACTCGATCGCCTCGGCGAGCTGCGCGCTGTTCTGGCGGCGGGTGCCCTCGGAGAGCATCTCGAGCGCGACGTGCGAGAGCCCGGGCAGCGCCGCGGGATCGCTGGCCATGCCGCTCCGCACGACGAGCCGGACGTACACGATGGGCAGCCCATCGGTGTGAACGACATCCAGCTCGAGACCGTTCGCCATCGTGGTCCGGACCACGGCGGGCAGATGCACGTCGCGGGCGGGGCCGGCCGTCGGAGGCGCGACGCGCGCCGCCGGGGAGCCCGACTCCTGGCCCGACGTCGGTGCCGTGTCGACCGGGGAGGGGGCGCCCGGAGCGGGCGCGGTCGCAGCGCCGCAACCTTCGCCCGTCAGGGCCAGCGCGAGCGCGGCGAGAGCAGAGAGGTGGTTCCGATGCAGCGTCACGACGCACCTCCCTCGCTGCCCTCGGCAGCGGGCACGACGTCGAGCACGGTGCGACCGGACGTCGAGAAATACTGGGCCGCGACGCGTCGGATGTCGTCCGACTGCACCGCCATGTACCGGGCGAGCTCGCCGCGGACGAGCTCGGCATCGCCCCAGTAGAGCTCGTACTCCGCGAGCGTCTGAGCCCGTTCGAGATTGCGCTGCAGCCCGAAGATGAAGAACGACTGCAGGCGGTTGCGGAGCTTCTCGAGTTCCCGCGCGCTCACGCCCTCCCGGCCGATCCGGGCGATGGCGGCCTCGATGAACGGTCGGATCTCGGGTCCGGTGTGTCCTTCCTGGACGAGCGCGAAGACCGAGAACAGATCCGGGCCGCGCCGGTCATCGGTGCCGACCGAGATCTCCGAGACGAGCTCGCGCTCCTTCACGAGCTCCTGGTACAGACGTGAGCTGTCTCCGTCGCCGAGCACGAGGGCGAGCAGCTCGAGCGCGTAGTGGTCGGGCTCCCGGGCCTGGGGGATGTGCCAGGCCATGTGGAACGCCGGAACGTCCGCGTGGGGATCGGTGATGCGGTCGGTTCGCTCGCCCGTCTGGGGGGTGAACGGAGGCGGCGTGAAGGCGGGCACGGTGCGGGCCGCGATCCCTTCGAAATGCTGGCGAATGAGCGCGAGGGCCGCGTCCGGTTCGAAGTCGCCGGCGATCGAGAGCACCGCGTTGTTCGGCGCGTAGTGCTCCTGCCAGAACGCCTGGACGGCCGACAGCGGCGCATCGACCAGGTCCTGCGTGTCTCCGATCGTCGAGTGTTCGTAAGGCCAGTAGCCCTGGTATGCGAGCTCGTTGATGCGGAGGAACGAGGGCGCATACGCGCGGTTCTCGTAGCTCTGTTGACGTTCCGAGATGACGACGAGGCGCTGGTTCTCGAAGTTCGACTGGGTGATGGCGAGCGACCGCATGCGATCGGCTTCGAGGAACAGGCCGAGCTCGAGCTCGTTCGACGGCAAGGTCTCGTAGTAGTTCGTCCGATCCTCGCTGGTCGTCCCGTTCATCGAGCCGCCGCGGTTCATGACCAGGGAGAAGTGCTCGCCCCGGTCCACGTTGGCGGAGCCCTGGAACATCATGTGCTCGAACAGATGCGCGAAGCCCGAGCGGCCGGCCTCTTCGTTCCGCGAGCCGACGTCGTAGTACACCGCGACCGCGACGGTCGGCACGGTGGCGTCGGGGTTCATCACCACGCGCAGCCCGTTGGCGAGACGCTCTCGCCGGATGGCGAGGCCCGCGAGCGGCGACGTTCGCGCGGCGTCCCCGTCGGCCTGCGCCGTCGAGCGTCCGTCTTCGCTCCGACTCCGGGTGGGTCGACCCCGCGCTGCGCCCGTGTCCTGAGCGTCGGCGCCGCGGACCGTGATCCCCGAGAGCGCGGCCAGCGCTCCTGCGAACGCCATCGCACCGGTCGCTCGCCGTCTCGATCGTCTCGTCATTGCCTCGTCTCCTGTGCCGCCGGGCGTACCACGACGGGCCCGCCCGCGCCCGACCCCGCACCACCGCTTGACGCGGCCGTGCCCGGTGGTGATTCTCGTCGACCCTCCAGGAGTCGTCGCGATGAAGGCAGCCGTCCTCTCGATCGGAACCGAGCTCACGCGTGGCGAGCTCGTGAACACGAATGCGACCTGGCTCTGCGAGCGGCTGACCCTGCTCGGTTTCGACGTCGTGGAGGCGCTCGTGGTCGACGACGATCGCGCGCGGGTCGGGCGCGCGGTGCGGCGGCTCTGCGAGGACGTGTCGGTCGTCGTGAGCACGGGAGGGCTCGGCCCGACGACGGATGACCTCACGACGGAGGCCGTGGCGGCGGTCCTCGGGGTGCCGCTCGAGCGTCACGCCCCGTCCATCGAGGCGATCCGGGCCCGATTCGCGTCGTTCGGCAGGACGATGTCTCCCTCGAACGAGAAGCAAGCGGACTTCCCGACGGGCGCGTCGGTCCTCGCGAATCCCGTCGGCACGGCCCCGGGCTTCCGCGTGTCGATGATGTCGGCGCAAGCGTTCTTCCTCCCGGGGGTGCCGTCCGAGATGCGCAGGCTCTTCGAGGAGCACGTCGAGCCGCAGATCGCGGGGCTCGTCGTGCGGACGTCCCACCAGATCAAGCTCCGCACGTTCGGGCTGCCGGAGTCCCAGGTGGGCGAGATGCTCGCGGGGCTCGAGCAGGACGAACCCGGTCTGACGCTGGGCTACAGGGCCTCGTTCCCCGAGATCGAGGTCAAGGTCTTGGTCCGCGCGAGCACGTTCGCCGACGCCGAAGCGCGTGCGACGCGGGCTGCGGGGAAGGTCCGAGACCGGCTCGGACGGGCCGTGTTCGGCGAGGACGAAGACACGTTCGCCGAGTACGTGGGGCGGACCCTTCGCGACCGCGCGATGACGGTCGCCGTCGCCGAGTCGTGCACGGGCGGCATGATCGGTCAGCTGTTGACGAGCGTGCCCGGCAGCTCCGACTACTTGCTGCTCGACGCCGTGACGTACTCGAACGCGTCCAAGACGGACGTGCTCGGCGTGAGCGGCGAGCTCTTGCGGGCCTACGGAGCCGTCAGCGGTGAGGTCGCCGTGGCCATGGCCGAGGGCGCCTTGCGGCGGTCGGGGGCCGATCTCGCCATCGCGGTGACCGGCGTCGCCGGACCCGGTGGAGGCTCGGACGCGAAGCCCGTGGGGACCGTGTGGTTCGCGCTCGCCGCGCGCGACAAGACGACCGTCTGCGAGACGAGGAAGCTGGTCGGCGACAGGGAACGCATTCGGACCGTGGCCTCGTACCTCGCCCTCAAGCTCGTGGTCGACGCGGCCCAGGGTCGCACCCGCGACTGAGGGGCCCTGCGGACCCGTGTCGGCGGCGCGGCCTCAAGAAAGTTTCTTCCGGGCGTCAGTCAGGCCCGCGGCGGGCCGTCTCTCGATCGTGGCAGCGGCGGGGCGAGACGCAGTCCTCGCGCCGGTCGTTGCTGGACAATCGGTACTGAACGGGATATCAGTGAGTCGCCGGGGATGAACCCTGGCGGACGTCCTGCAGCGCGCTGAAGCGCTGCTCCAGCGGCGTGATGGACGCCTCGAGCGAGGGAGAGTCAGTGATGGCGATGGATCCGAACAAGGAAAAGGCCCTGAGCCTCGCGCTCAGCACCATCGAGAAGGCCTATGGCAAAGGGGCGATCATGCGCCTCGGCGAGGGCGACACGCCGAAGGATGTCCCTGTCGTCCCGTCGGGTGCCGTTTCCCTCGACCTCGCGCTCGGTGTCGGCGGGTACGCACGCGGACGCATCATCGAGGTGTTCGGCCCGGAGTCGAGCGGCAAGACGACGCTGACCCTCCACGCGATCGCGGAGTGCCAGCGCGCGGGTGGGGTGGCGGCGTTCATCGACGCGGAGCACGCCCTCGACGTCGGCTACGCCAAGAAGCTCGGCGTCAACACCGAGGAACTCCTGGTGTCTCAGCCCGATCATGGCGAGCAGGCGCTCGAGATCGCCGACACGCTCGTGCGCAGCGGCGCCGTGGACCTGATCGTGGTGGATTCGGTCGCGGCGCTCGTGCCCAAGGCCGAGATCGAGGGGGAGATGGGCGATCAGCACGTCGGCCTGCAGGCGCGGCTGATGAGCCAGGCACTGCGCAAGCTGACGGCGACGGTCCACAAGTCGAATTCCACCCTGTTCTTCATCAACCAGATCCGGATGAAGATCGGTGTGATGTTCGGGTCCCCGGAGACCACCACGGGGGGCAACGCCCTCAAGTTCTATGCATCGCAGCGCCTCGACATCCGCCGCGTCGGCACCATCAAGACGGGCGAGCAGGCGGTGGGCAACCGGGTCCGCGTCAAGGTCGTGAAGAACAAGCTCGCGCCTCCCTTCGTGGAATGCGAGTTCGATATCCTCTTCGGCAAGGGCATCAGCCGCTCGGGTGACATTCTCGACCTGGGCTCCGAGCTCGGCATGATCGAGAAGTCGGGCGCGTGGTATTCCTGTCAGGGCGAGCGCATCGGCCAGGGCCGGGACAACGCCCGCACCTACCTCGAGCAGCACCCGGAGATGCTGGCGTGGGTCGAGAATCAGATCCTCGAAAAGCATGGCGTGCGCAGGGCTGGGGCGGCCACGCCCTCGGCGGCCGACGAGGAGAAGATCAACGTCGCGTCGGAGCGGCGTCCTCGCGCCCGGGCCTGAGGGTTCCATCGCTGCGTCGTGCGAAGGCCCGGACCGCGCGTCCGGGCCTTTGCCTTTGGGATGCGACCCACCGTCACTCGGAGGGCCTGGTCGTCGCGTGGACGTCATCCGACGCGGCCCACGGCCCGGCGACGTCGACCGTGTCTCTGGATCGAGGCGTGTCTCTGGATCGAGGCGTGTCTCTGGATCGAGGCGTGTC
>CAIKNO010000734.1 GCA_903828805.1 uncultured Sandaracinus sp.
CGGTCGCCGGCTGCGGCCGCACCGCGCTCGACCTTCGCGGCCCAGACCTCACGGACGCGGACGTGACCTTCGACGGCGACGTCGACGATGGCGCGGTCGACGACGCAGGGCCCTTCTTCGACGGGGGGCCTTCCGTCGACGCAGGGCCTTCCTTCGACGCAGGTCCTTCCTTCGACGCAGGGCCTTCCTTCGACGCAGGGCCCTTCTTCGACGCGGGTCCCTTCTTCGACGCAGGTCCCTTCTTCGACGCGGGCCCTTCCTTCGACGCTGGGCCTTCCTTCGACGCGGGCCCTTCCTTCGACGCCGGGCCTTCCTTCGACGCAGGCACGGACGCCGGCCCGTTCGACGCCGGACGCGACGCGGGGCCCGCCTTCGACGCGGGCACGGACGCCGGCCCCTTCGATGCCGGCATCGACGCAGGGCCCGCCTTCGACGCGGGCACGGACGCCGGCCCCTTCGATGCCGGCATCGACGCGCGCGTGCCGGCCTGCGGCGACGGCGTCCTCGACCCGGGCGAGCGATGCGACGACGGCAACGCGCTGGCGTGCGACGGCTGCGCGGCCTTGTGTCGCATCGAGCGCTGCGGCGACGGGATCCGCGAGTGCAGCGAAGCGTGCGACGACGGCAACACCACGCCCGGCGACGGCTGCGCCGCCGACTGCCGGATCGAGATGATGCCGACCTGCGGCAACGGCGCGCTCGACCCCGGCGAGGCCTGCGACCTCGGCGCCGCCAACGTCGACCGCCCCGCGATCGAGGTGCGCCAGGGCAGCCTCGTCTTCGCCGCGCGGCCCGTCCAGCGGTCCACCACCGCGCTCGCGTTCTACGCGCTGGTCTCGGCGAGCGCCCACACCGGCTACGAGGCCTCCCAGACGAGCAACCTCTTCGTCTACCGCGACCTCGGGACCGGCCTGCTGAGCCTCTTCCAGGTGCATGGCATCGACACCACCACGAGCGGCATCTCGCAGCCCATGGCCCAGGTCCGATCCCTCATCACCGGCTTCCCGTCACCCTCGAGCATCGTCATCGCGGACGACGACGCGACCGAGTTCTTCTCCTCGGGGGCTGGCAGCTACACGGGCGCGTGGCGCTTCCTCGACAACACCGACGGCGCCGTCGTCACCGGCCTCACGCTGCCTGGCAACTGGACGGTCAACCTCACCACGCGCTTCGAGTCGGGCATCCGCGCGTACCGCTGGGTCAACGAGCCGAGCTCGTTCACGTCGTTCTCCACCGCGACGATGCCGGTCACCCTCCAGGCTTATCCGACCCCCTCGATGTGCCGGAGGGACTGCAGCGTGCCGCGGTGCGGCGATGGGCGCCTCGACGGCGGCGAGGTCTGCGACGACGGCAACACCGCGGGCGGCGACGACTGCGCGGCCGACTGCCTGCGGGTCCCGGGTTGAACTCCCGGAGGCACTTCCCAGCACCAAGGAGCGCTTCAGATTCCCGCAAGGTGGCCATGGTCGAATGACCCTCGAAGCGCGGTTCGACCCCCGCGCGGAAGGAGCCCTCGATGACCCCGAATTCTGGAACGCTGCTCGCCTCCTGCCTCGTCGCGCTGACCCTCGCCGCCGGGCCTCTCGCCCAGGGCGCCTCCGCGCAGCCGCCCGGTGGACCCGGGGGCCCCGGCCACAGGCGCGGAGGCCCGCCCGCGGGCGCGCCCGGAGGCGGAGGACATCACGGCCCCGGCGGGCACCGTCGCGGTGGCCCCGGGCGGGGCGAAGGGGTCGAGGTCCGGGTGGCCCGGATGACCGAGCACCTCGGGCTCGACACCGCCCAGGCCGCCGCCATCCGCCAGGTCCTGGCCCAGGCGCACGCGCAGCACGAGGCCCTGCGTCAGCAGCCCCTCCCCGAGGCGCAGCGTCGCGCCGAGCACCATCGGATCATGACGGAGACGCACCCGCGCCTGCGCGCCGTGCTGCGCGCCGACCAGCAGCGGATCTTCGACGCGCACCTCGCCCGTCGCCAGGCCCGGATGGAGGCGCGGCGCGGCGAGCACCCCGGCGCGCACGACGGACGACGCGGTCCGCCTTCGGACCACGGCGACCACGACGACCACGGCGACCACGACGACCGCGACGGCATCTGAGCCGCCGGCGCTGAGCGCACGATGGCCCCGCGGCTGCTCCTGGTGGAGGACGACGACGCGCTCGCCGAGAACCTCGCGCGCCAGCTCGGACGCGCGGGGTTCCAGGTGGAGCGCGTGGCCGACGGCGATGCCGCGCTGCACGTCGCGCTCGAGCGCTACGACCTCGCGCTGCTCGACCTGATGCTGCCCGGCACCTACGGGCTCGACGTCCTGAAGCGCTGGCGAAGCGCGGAAGGGCCGGGCGCGTCGGTGCCGGTCATCCTGCTGACCGCGCGGGACCACACCTCCGACAAGGTCCGGGGCCTCTCGCTCGGGGCCGACGACTACGTCACCAAGCCGTTCTATCCGGAGGAGCTCGTCGCGCGCGTCCACGCGTGCCTGCGCCGCGCGCACGGGACCTCGCCGCGCTCGCTCGAGGCGGGCCCGCTGCACCTCGATCCGCAGGCCCGCGAGGCGCGGCTCGACGGAGTGCCGATGAGCCTCACCCGGGCCGAGCTCGACGTGCTGCTCTACCTGGCCGCGCGCCCGGGCCGGGCCATCGCCCGCAGCGAGATCGTCGACGCCGTGCTCGACCGACACGACGACGCGGGGGAGCGCGCCCTGGACGTGCACGTCTCGCGGCTGCGCAAGAAGCTCGGGTCGCACGCGGCCTTGCTCGCGACGGTCTGGGGCATCGGCTACCGGCTCGACGTGCCGGCTGGCGAGACCGACGGGCACGACACCCCGCCGACCTCGAACCGTGAACCGCGATGACGGTGACCGCGCGCGTGGGATGGGCCATCGGGGCCGCGGTGCTCGGGGCGCTGCTCGCCCTCGGCGCGCTCGCGCACGCGCTGCGCGAGGAGGCCTTCGAGGCCCGGCTCAGCGACACCGTGACGGCGGCGATGGAGGCCTCGCGCGCGCGCTGCGAGTCGGACCCGGCGGCGTTCGTCGCGCGCCGTTCGAACCGGCCGCCCGAGCGCGGCGAGATCCGGCCGCCCCGCAGGCCGCGTGCGCCCCGGGGTGGGCGTGGCGAGCGCCGCGTCGAGCGCGTGCGCCCGGGCCGCACGCAGGCGGTCTTCGCCGCCGACGGGCGCGCCTCGTCGGGAGGACCGCCCCTCGACCCCGCCTCCCTCGCATCGCTGCAAGCGCACGCGACGGTGCCGCTCGACGGCCCGGGCGTGCCCCCCGACACCTACGCCGTGAGGATGCCGTGGGACGACGGTCCCTGCGCCATCGTTCAGGTCCGCGCGCCGCGCCCCCACCCGACGCCTCTCGCGGCCCTGCGGCCCTTGTCGATCGCGGGGTTCGTGCTGCTGGTGGCCGTGCTCGCGGCGATGCTCGCGCTGCGGGGGCCGCTGGTGCGGCTGCGGGCGCTCACCCGCGCCGCCGAGGAGCTCGCCCGGAGCGGGTTCTCCCGGCGCGGGGCGCTCGACGAGGCCGCGCTGGCCC
>CAIKNO010000735.1 GCA_903828805.1 uncultured Sandaracinus sp.
CCGCGAGCACCCGCGAAGGGGCCCGGAGCGCCCGCGTCGCGAGGGCACCGAGGGCCTCGATCCACGCGCCCCACGTGCCGCCTTCGGGGAGCGCATCGAGGGCATCGATGATCGGGCACGAAAACGCGATCAGCGCCTCGAGCTCGAGGACGCGCCGGGCCCGTCGTGCGGCCTCGTCCGGACCCGCCGCGGCGGACGCTGCGCGTTCGAGCTCGAGCTGCTCGGCGAGCCGGCGATGCCACCGCGCGCGGCCTGCATGCACGTGCGAAGCGACGATCCACCGCTCGAAGCTCCGGACGGCGCCGCGCCCCGGCGCGTGGTCGTCGTCGTCGGAGTCGTCGTCCTCGTCGGGGTCGTCGTCCGCGCCTTCGTCCTCGTCGAACGAGAAGTGGGTGGGTACCGGCGGCGCGGAGAGCTTCGTCACGCCCGCGTCGAGCGGCCAGACGCCGAGCGAGAGGTACTCGCAGAACCCGCGGGCGGAGAGCCCCTCGGCGGCGCACGCGAGCAGGGCCGAGAGCGCGCGCCCCGAAGGATCCGGTCGCCGCGCCCCGCGGGCATGACGCGCCGGGATCTCCGCACGCTCGAACGCCTCCTCGAGGAGCGGGCGGGCGCGGGCCGGCGCCCGGAGGAGCACGGCGATCCGATCGAAACGAACGCCGCGCTGCACCGCCGAGAGCACGCCCCTGGCGACCTCGGTGGCGTCGTGCTCGTCCCCGCGGCGGGCCGCGAGCTCGACCGCCTCGGTCGGTCCGGGGGCCTCCGGAGCGGACGCGCCATGATCCGGGGCGAAGAGCCGCGCCTGCAGCGCGCGCAACCCCGGCTCCACCGCCGCGCGCGGCAGCGCCAGCGCGGGCCGCACGCCATCGGGATCGAGCCACGCCCTCGTCGCGGCGTCGGCGGGATGATGGAGCACCAGGCCCACGGGGGCGCGATCGAGCACCGCGCGGACCAGCGACGCCTCGCGGGCATGGCGGATCGGCACGTCGAGGAAGAGCACGGGCACGCCGAGCCACGGATGGCCGGCCTCCGCCCGCGCCACCTCGGCCGCGCATCCGAGCAGCCCCGCGCGGTCGGTGTGTCCATGCGCCGCGAGGGCCGCCAGGTATCCGTCGTACCAGCCGGCGAGGGCGGGCGCGAACGGGCGCAGCGCGTCGGGCGCGATCTCCTCGAGGGCGAGCTCGCCGAGCGTGGACGCGAGCGCCCTGGGCATGCCGGGGGACGGCGCACGGAGCGATGCGGGCCCGGTGGCCTCGGCGCGCGGCCCGGACGCGAGCACGCGGGCCGCCACGGCCTCGAGCGCGGTGGTCCCGAGGGGCACGAGCCCGGCGCGGGACAGGGGCCGAAGCGCGAGCCGGAGCGCGAGCCCCTCGAGGGTCGTCCGATGCACGCCCACCGTCGCGCCGCCGAGCGCGGTCGCGCGGCGCACCAGCCCGTCGGCCGCCTCCGCGGACGCTCCCACGACCAGCACGTCGGAGCCGCGCCTCGAGGCGAGCCAGGCGAGCGCGCCCTCGACGCGGTCGGCACCGCTCGTCGACGTCATGAACGCCACCGTCGCACCGCGTCCGGACGCGCGTTCCACGCCGCCCTCCGGTGCCGGGCGATCCTCGTCGCGCTCGCTCAGAGGTCGACCTGCTCGACGTCCAGGCCGTCGGTGTCGCGCCCGAGGAAGCGCGCGGCCACCTCCGGGAAGCGCCCCGGACGGTCGGTGACCATGAGCCGGAGCGAACCCGGGCCCGAGGGCGCGCAGAGGTCCCGGGCGCCGAGCAGCTGCACGAGCTCCGCGGCGGCAGCGACCCCGCTGTCGACGATCGCGATGGGCCGCCCCGCGACCCGGTCCGCTTCCTGGCTCAGCGTCTCGGCGAGCAGCGGATAGTGCGTGCATCCGAGCACGAGCGTGTCCAAGGCGGGGTCCTGCGCGAACAGCGCCTCGAGGTAGCGGCGCGCGACGAGGCGCGGCACGTCGCCGTCGAGCCAGCCTTCCTCCGCGAGCGGGATGAGGATCGGCGCGGCCTGCTGTCGCACCTCGGCCCTCGAGTCGAGGCCGTTGACGGCGCGCGGATAGGCGCCGCTGCCCACGGTGCCCGCCGTGGCGAGGACGCCGATGCGACCCGTACGGCTGGCCCGCACCGCCGCGCGGGCGCCGGGCTCGATCACCCCGACCACCGGCATGTCGAGCTCCACCCGCAGCACGTCCAGGGCCACCGCGCTGACGGTGTTGCAGGCGACCACGAGCATCTTCACGCCGTGGCGCGCGAGCAGACGACCGCACCCGCGCGCGTACCGGACGACCGTGCCCGCGCTGCGGGTGCCGTAGGGCACCCGGGCCGTGTCGCCGAGGTACACGAGCGACTCCTGCGGCAGCGCGGCCGCGAGCGCGCGCACCACCGTGAGGCCGCCGAGGCCGGAGTCGAACACGCCGATCGGCGCCGAAGGGTCTCTCTTGCCGCTCATCACGATGCCTCTCGGAGGCCGCACGATACGCGCTCCGAGCGCCCGCGGGGAGCCCGTGCGGAACCGCCGCGCGGCCGCGCCCCCGCAGGACCGCCGATGCCCGTGCGGGGGGACCGGCGCCGGCCACACACCTGTCGCGAGAGCCTCCACGCCTCCATTCCGTGCGTATCCTCACTCGAATTGCCGCACCGCGTCGATAAGGTCTTGCCCGATGAACCGAGTGACCTACCCGCGTCCCGCCGCGCGGCTGCGCTGGGCTTTCGCCTCGCTGACCTCGCTCGCCGTCTCGTGCGCCGCGCCCGCGACGCCCCCGGGGCCCTCCGCGGACGCCCTCGCGTGCCGCAGCGCGCTCTCGACCGGGCACCCGGCGTCGGTGGCGTTCTGGGCCGCGTTCGAGGCGAACGACCGCGCCGCCCGACCCGCGATCGTGGCCGGGCTGGAGGCCGCCCACGCCGAGCATCCCGCCGAGCCGGAGCTCGAGCTCTTGCTGGGCCTCGCGCAGCTCTGGTCGCTCGCCGATCCCCCGGAGGGCGCAGGCGCGTCGGAGATGGGCCCGCTCGCGGCCGGCGTGCTCCAGCACCTGCAGGGCGCCCAGGACGCGTGTCCCACCGACGCGCGGATCGCCGCGTGGCTCGGTCCCGTGCTGGTGCGGATGGGCCGGCTCACCGGCAACGCCGCGCTGAAGGCGCAGGGCATGGGCATCCTCGAGGAGGGCGCGGCTCGGAACCCCGAGTTCGTGCTCTTCTCGCTCGCGATGGTCCTCGCCGAGGAGCCCGTCGGGAGCCCCGAATTCGACCGCGCGATGAGCTCGCTCCGCGACAACATCGACGTGTGCGGCGCCTCCGCCGACGACCCGGCCTGCACCAACGGCCCGCGCGCGGCCCACAACGTCGAGGGTTCGTCGATCTTCATGGGCGACCTCTTCGCCCGGGCAGGCGATCTCGCGTCGGCCCGCGCGTTCTACGAGTCCGCGCGCGGCACCCCGGGGTACGCGTCGTGGAACGACCAGGCCCTGCTCGACGAGCGGCTGGCGACGGTCGAGACGCGGGTGCGGCTGTCGCAGGACGCCGACCCGACGAACGATCCGACGATGGTGACGAGCACGCCGCAGGCGTGCTCGGTGTGTCATGCAGACTGAAGGAACCGAGCGATGACGAGAATGATGGCGGTGGTGCTCCTGGCGGCGACGATGGCGTTCGGCTGCGGCGGTGAGGGGACGGAGACGCCCGACGCGGGTCCGGTGGCGACCGATGCGGGCGAGACGGCCACGGATGCCGGCGAGACGATGAGCGACGCGGGCCCGGTGGAGGTCGATGCGGGCCCGGTGGCGATCGATGCCGGCCCGACGACCCCGGATGCCGGCGGGGGCGGGGGCGGCGCCTGCACGAACGCGGCCGACATGATGGCCCTGGCGAGCGCGGACATCAACGCCGTCATCACCACCTGCGTGCAGACCTCGTTCGGCGCGGAGCCCGCGACCTCGAACTGCATCCAGATGATGACGGGCCTCTCGGACGGCTGCACGATGTGCTTCGGGGGCAGCGTGAGCTGCGTGACGATGAACTGCCTCACGCAGTGCATCGCGAGCCCCATGTCTCCGGCGTGCAACACCTGCCGCATGACGAACTGCGACCCCGAGTTCGTGGCCTGCAGCGGCCTCTCGCCCATGTGAACGTCGGCTGACCGGGCCCACGGGACCGTCGCCCCCGAGAGGCGGTCCCGCCCGGCAGTCGAGATCTGCAGACCCGTCGACGGCCACGGGCGCGGGGCCCGTCGACGCGCTTGCCCCGAGGTCCGCTCAGGGCGCCGGCGCGCAGCGGGCGTTGACGCAGACGAGGCCGACGCGGCATTGCCCAGTGCGGGTGCACGCGCCGCCCTCGTCGCTGCGCGGCAGGCAGTTGCTGCGGCCCGAGCTTCGCTGGCAGTAGGCCGTGATGGGAGCGCCCTCGATCGCGCAGTCGCCATCGACCGCACAGTCCCTGGAGCAGAGCCGCACCAGCCCGACGCCGGTGACGAACGCGCGGCACTCGAGCCGTGGGTCGCACAGCATGTCGTCGTTGCATGGCGCGCCGGCCGTCCCCCACGGCACGCAGACGGACCCTTCGCCGACCGCCTCGCAGCTCACTCGGAGCGCGTCCAGGCGCAGCCCGCGCCCGAGGTCGGCGAGCCGGGCGCAGCCGCGACCCGCCCCTCCGAACACGCGGTCCGCGTCCGCGCACGGGAGCGTGCACGCACGCCGCCCTCCGCCCACCTCGAGGCAGCGCCCCACGAGGCACTGCGCGTCGTCGTCGCAGGGCAGCTCCCACAGGCCCGCGTAGCAGGGGCTCGCGCCCGGCTGTCCGAAGAGATAGCCCAGGTCTTCGAGACACGTCAGGTCGGGCGGGCAGCGCGCGCTGCCCCGATCGCACCGAGGAACGCACCCGGCGCTCGCCTCCGATGCGCCCGCAGGCAAGGTCATGTAGCCGGTCGGGCAACGGCCCTCCGCATCGGGCACCGCGATGCAGTAGAGGTGGTCGGCCGCGTAGGGCACGCCGGGCACCACCGCGGGCAGGCCGAGGACGTCGTTGAGGCAGCGCGTGTCGGGCCCGCACTCGTCGGAGCGCGAGCAACCCTCGACCGGAAAGCAGACCCCCTCGTCGCCGAGCAGGTCGGTGCGGATGCAGGTGTGGCCCTCGGGACATCGGGAGGTCTCGTCCCCGAGCATGCGGCAACCGGCGAGGCACTCCCCGCTCGGGGTGCACACGCCATCGCACGAGGCGGGCGCGTCCGGATCGCAGACGGGCCGGCAGAAATCGTCGGCGACCGCGCTGCCGTCCGCGCATCCCCACCCCTCGACGCAGTCCGCGGCCGTGGCGCACGTCCACAGCCGCTCGCGCAGGTCCCCGGGCGCCTGCGCCGTGCACCCGCTGGCCCACGCCACGAGCGCCGCGAATGCGACGCGGATCGCCGCCGCGCGCTCGCGCACGGGGGGTGAAGACGCTGCGGACGAACGCGAGGAGACGCTCATCGCGCGGTGCCTTCCGGATCGGGAACGAGCATCGGGACCAGCCACCCTGAAAGCCCGAGCACGACCCCGAGCACGCCACCGCCGACGAGCAGGTTCGCGCCGAGGGCCTCGGCTTCCCGCGCGGGATAGAACCCCTCGACGGTCTCACGCATCGACAACGCGCCCGACGGCGATGCCTGCGAGGCCGCGCCCAGCACGGCCGCGCCCGCGAACATCGCGAGGGCCGCGGCGCCCGCGGTGTAGACCAGCGGCGAGATCGCCGGGCCCGCGCTCGGCTCGAGGAGCGCGTCCAGCATGAGCGTCGCGCCCTCCTCGACCACGATCTCCCTCCGGTAGCGCACGTGCCCGGCGGCCCTCACCTCGAGCTGGTGCACGCCCGGCTCGACCGTCTCCCGCCGCAGGGGCGCGCCCTCGAAGCGTCCGAGCTCCACGCCATCGAGCAGCATCCGCGCGCCGAGGACCCCCGCGCGGAGCACCAGGCGACCCGGCGCCACCCGCCGCGCATAGAGCTCGGGGAAGGCCTCCTCGATCGCGTCGAGCAGCGCCTCCACCCCGCCCTCGACCTCCCGAAACACCTGGCCTCGCGCCTCCCCTCGACGCACGTCGAGCCGCAGCAAGTGGAACGCCCAGGACGGGCCTCCGGAGGGGCCGTCGTGGCGCGCGAGGGTGCCCGCGATCACCTCCACGACCCCCAGTTGAACCGCGATCCTGCCGAGGCATGCAGGCGACTCGAGGCACGCAGCGCTCGCGGCGTCCCCCTGACCGAGCTGGGCCTGGAATTCCTCCTTGCCGATCGGGAGCAGCCCCTCGCCCCGCGCCACCACCGCACCGACCAGCAGCTCGGTGAGGGCGTCGGCGATGGCCGACGCCGCGCCGTCGGTGGGCAACATCATCACCGCGACCCGCCCGGCCGGGGCCTCGGCCGGGACCCGGCCCTCGTCCGAAGCAGACGCTGCCCCCTCGCCGTCCCCGACGTCCTGGCCGCGCGCGCCCGGAGGGAGCGCGACGGCGGCCACGAGGGTGAGGCCCAGAAGCGGGAGGGACCGGAGACGCACGCGCCGAAGGTAGTTCCGACGCCCGCTCCGCACCAAGCGACACCGAGCGGGGGTCCCTCGACAAGGACCCCCAATCCAAGCCAACGTACCGACCGGGCGTCCGCGCCCAGGCCCTCCTCGATGACGAACGTCCGCGACACCCCCCAGCCCTTCGAAGCCGTCGCGGCCCCCTCGACCGTCCACACCCCGGCCACCACCGCGGTCGACGCCGCCGCGATCGACGTCGCCGCAGCGCTGAACCGGATCGGAGGCAACGTCGCGCTCTACGCGAAGCTGCTCCGGCGCTTCGCGGACATGTACGCGGGGCGCACCGGCATCCGCGAGCTCGTGGCGCGAGGGCAGCGCAGCGAGGCACGCGACGCCGTGCACACCATCCGAGGCGCCGCCGCCACCCTGGGCATCCTGTCCATCGTGCCGACGGCCCGCGCGCTGGAGGCCGCCCTCGCCGGCGAGGAGACCCTCCCCGAGGGGCTCCTCGATGCGTACGAGGCGCTGCTCGACGGATCGCTTCAGGCCGCCCGGGACGCGGCCGCGCGCCTGGTCCGCTGAGCCGCACGGCGGCGCGCCCAAGCCGCGCACGCGAGCGCGATCCCGAGCCACACCGGCGCCGCTCCACGGTCATGCGCGACCGCGCAGCTCGACGTGCGGACCGGCGTGCCGCCCGCGTCGGAGCGCACGACGCCGGCGTCCATCGAGGCGTCCGCGCCCGCGTCCACCGGCCCGGCCCCGCCATCGGAGGAAACCATCCCCGCGTCCACCGTCCCGACGCCGGCGTCGACCGGCAGGACGCAAGCCCCGGCTCCGTCGCAGCCGGCGCCCGCGCACTCGCCCTCCGGGTCGGTGCCCGAGGGCCGCGGAGAACACGTGCCGCGCGTCGCGCCGAGGTTGCACGCGGCGCAGACACCGTCGCACGCGGTGTCGCAGCAGACGCCATCGACGCAATGGCCGCTGACGCATGCCTCGGCGCTGCTGCAGACCGCGCCCAGCGCGACGAGGGCGCGGCAGTCCCCGGCCATCGAGCAGTACTCGCCCGCCGGGCATCCGGCCGTCGCGCACGTCGCCTCGCAGGACGTCGCGTCCGCACAGCGGCCGCTGGCACAGGTCATCACCGTCGGCGACGCGCAGAGGCCCGCGGCATCGCACGTCCCCGGGGGACGCAGACGCCCGCCCGCGCAGCTTCCGGCGCGGCAGACCGTGCCGACCGTCACCGGCGACCAGTCGCTGACGTTGCGCGCCGGATCGCAGACCAGGCACGGATACACCGGGTGCGCGGTGCCGCCGCCCACGCACTCGCCGCCGATGACGCACCCGGCGCCCATGCGGTTCTCGCAGCGGTCCAGCGTCTCGTCGCAGGTGTCCACCGTGCACGAGCGGCCGTCGTCGCACGGCGGCGGTCCGCTGCCCGCGCAACGCCCCGTGGCGTTGCACACGTCGCCCGTCGTGCAGAACGCGCGGTCGTCGCACGCGGTGCCCGAAGGCGCGGTTGGATTGCTGCACACCCCGGCGGTGCACACGTCGCTCGTGCACAGGTCTCCATCGCCACAGCCCGCGCAGGCGCCACCGTTCACGCCACACGCCGTGCCCGTCGTCCCCGTCAGGCAGCGGGTCCCGTCGAAGCATCCGGTGCAGCAGCGGGCGGCGTGGCAGGTCCCGGTCCGGCCGCGCGTCGTGCAGGCCGCGCCTTCGGCGCCCGCGCAGGGCGTGCCGGCCTGGAAGTTGATGACCTCCGGCAAGTAGACATCGATCCCCACGAGCGCATCGTCTGGAAGCTCGGCGAGGCGACGGGCCTCGGCCTGCACGACCGCCTGCGACATGTCCTGCACCGCGAAGGTGAGCACCGCCACGCGGCCGCCGGCGGGCACGGTGACCGACCACTCGTAGCGGATGTCGTCGAAGCCCTCGAGCGCGAGCACCGTCGGGGCGACGAGGGGCGCGTCACCCTGCACCACGTGCGCGAGCGAGGGATCGCTGCTGCCATCGTCGTCGTCGGTCGAGAACCACAGGTCGTCGGTGGACGCCGACGCGTCGCCGGAGCTGGACGCGAAGATGCTCGTGGAGCCGTCGCTGCCGAGGTTGCCGACGATCCCGATCGTCGCCGTCACCGGCACGCCGCCCGGGTTCGAGATGACGTCGAGGTAGCGCGCCCAGCTCGGCCCGGTCTCCGGCACGTAGATGAAGCGGCGCGCCACGAGCCCCCCGACCGCCGTCTCGGGCGTCTCCACCTGCCGTCCGCCGAGCCCGAGGACGCTGCCCGTCGCCCCCGTGTACGTCTCGCCGTTCACCTCGAGCCGGTAGCACCCGTCGTACGCGTCGATGCTGCCGTTGCTCAGGGACCCGTCGTCCGAGAACACACCGTCCTGGATGTCGAACAGGAAGCCCGCCTCGCTGGTGAGGTCGGTCGCGTGCGCGCGGCCGGGAGAATGCACGAGGGCCAGCAGCCCCACGAGGCCACCAAGACACGAGGAGACGAGCGCGCGGGTCGACATCTCCGGAGCAGACACCGGCCTCCGCCCCGATGCAAGCGAACATCCTTGCGTTCCGCCCACCCCGCCGAGGGTCGCGCACCCGGCCCACGTTCGTCCGCCCACGGCCCGCAATTCTTGATACCGTCCTGAGCGGATGACGGGTGTCCTCGAGCTCTGGTTGTCGGACGCGAACCCCGAGCGGCGCCGCGCCATCGAGGAGAGCGCGCGGGCGCTCGGCCTCGAGGTGGCCGCGCTGCCGGGGTCGATGGACGCCGGACCGAACGCCTCCGGCTCCGGGCCGCCCCCCGACGCATCGACCCTCGATCAGAGCGGGGTGATCGTGCTGGCCGAGCCGTCGTCGCCCTCGCTCGTGCGGGGACTGCGGGCGCTGGCTCAGGGCAGCGAACTCTCGATCATGGTCGTCACCGCCGAGCACGACGAGCCCGCGGCATGGCTCGCGGCAGGCGCCGACGACGTCCTCCGCTGGCCCTCCCAGCGCGACGAGCTCGGCTTCCGACTGCAGGCCCACCTCCGGGTGCGCCGCTCCATCCTCGCCCTCGCGCGAAAGGAGCGCGACGCGCAGGTCATGCTCGAGCTGACGCAGACCCTCGCCAGCGCGCTCGACTTCCGCGAGATCCTGTTCACGGTCGTGCGCCGGATCGCGGAGTCGGTGAACTTCGACCGCGTCTCCATCGTCCTGTCGCCCGCGAGCGAGAGCGGCCGCACCGGCTTCGTCGTGGCGGCGAGCGACGACCCGACGATCCAGAACCTCCGGATCGACCTCGACCGCTACCCCGAGATCCTCGAGGTGCTCGGGAGCCGGGCCCCGCTCACGATCCTCGACGCCTCGACCCATCCGCTCCTCGAGGGCGTGCGCGACAGCGTCCCGCAGGGCGCGCTCGGCTCGCTGACGCTGCTGCCGATCGTGTGGCAGTCGGAGTCGATGGGCGTGCTCTTCCTGCGGGGTCGTCCCGGACGCGGCGAGCTCGTCCGGCGCGAGCTGGAGTTCTGCCAGATCGTCGCGAACGCGACAGCCGTCGCCCTCCGCAACGCGCGGATCATGCAGAGCCTCCGGGACCAGTCGCAGCAGGAGAACTTCGCCCGCTTCGAGGCGGAGCGGCGGCTGCGCGGGCTGACCCGCTACGCGAACCTCTTCGCGAGCAGCGCCGACGGCCTCGCCGCGCTCGACCCCGAAGGAAGACTCCTCTTCGCGAACCCGCGGGCCCACGAGATCGCGGACCTCGACGAAGAGGCCGCCCGGGGCCGCAAGATGATGGACCTCGTGGTGCCTGCCGATCGGCCCCGGATGCGGACGCTCTGGGCCGGCGTGCAGGAGGGCCACTACCCCCGCGGCGTCGACGTCCGGTTCGAGCGCAAGGATGGCTCGATCCGCACGTTCTCGAGCTCGTTCTCGTCCCTGCTCGACGGCGAGGGCGCGGTGCTGCTCTCGTTCCGGGACGTCACCGATGAGCGCGCCACCGCGGCTGAGCTCGCGCGCACCAAGGACTTCCTCGAGTCGCTCATCGACGCGAGCGTCGATGCGATCATCGCGGCCGACCTGCACGGCACCATCTTGCTCTTCAACAAGGGCGCCGAGCGGATCTACGGCCGCCGCGCCGCCGACGTGGTCGGCAAGCTGCACGTGCGCGAACTGTATCCGCCGGGAGGCGCGGAGGAGGTCATGCGCATGATCCGGGCGGCCCAGCACGGCGGCCCCGGACGGCTGGAGTCCGTCCGCTTCGACGCGCTCGACGCCGCGGGCTCGCTCGTGCCGATCCATCTCTCGGCCGCGCTCATCGTCGACGACGAGGGGCATCCGCTCGCGAGCGTCGGCATCTTCACCGATCTCCGGGAGCGGCTGCGGGTCGAGCAGCGGCTCGCGCACGCGCAGCAGAAGCTCGAGATCTCCGAGAAGCAGGCCCTGCTCGCCGAGCTGGCCGGGACCGCAGCGCACGAGCTGAACCAGCCGCTGACGAGCGTCATGGGCTACGCGCAGCTGCTTCAGCGCAAGCTCCCGAACACCACCTCGGAACACCACGCCGCCGCGGTCATCGTGCGCGAGGCCGAGCGCATGGCCGACATCGTCCGCAAGATCGGAAAGATCACGCGGTACGAGACCAAGTCCTACGTGGGGCAGCAGAAGATCCTGGACCTCGACGCGTCCTCCGCGTCCTCCCCCGGGATCGCGATCGGCCACGAGCTCGCCGCCGAGAAGAGGAGGCTTTGACGTGACCCGGGCCATCGACGACGGCTTCGACGACGACACGCTGGTCTCCCTGCCTCCGCTGCGGATTCCGACATTCTACGACTCGTCCCCGCCCGGGGAGGCCGGGACGCGCGAGACCCCACGGGGGCGACCCAGCAGCTGGCCGGGCGCCTGGAGCGTGGAGGACGGCTCGGGCGAGCACAGCTTTCCCCCGACGATGGTCGATGCGCCCCCACTCGATCGCGTGCCCCTCGTGCTGCTCGCGCTCGCCCGCGAGGTCGGCATCGACGGCGCCGACGCCTCGATCGTGCACGCCTTCGTCGAGGCGATGCGCTCGCTCTTCCCCGGCCGGCGCTTCGCCGTGCACCTGCTCGCCACGCCCACGGGGGATCCGTCTCTCTGCCACGCGACCCACCCGCTGATCTCCCCCCCGCGCGTGCCGGGTCTCATCGAGTCCCGCGCCATCGAGCTGCACGGCCTGACCCCCGAGGCCGTCGCCGGTGCAGGGCTCGTCACGACCCCTCGTTATGCGCCGATGTTCGAGGCGCACGCCGAGGGCTTCGACGTCCCGCTGACCGACGGCGGCCGACCGCTCGGGGTCCTCTCGGTCGAGCTGCCCCCCGGCCGTCCGATCCCGCCGTGGGACGCGCCCATCCTGGTGCCGCTCGCGCTCGAGATGGCGAGCCGGCTGCGCAGCGCGCGGCTCCTGCGCCAGGCGAACTACCTGAAGGACTACCTCGCGCAGGTGCTCGAGCGCGCGAACGCGCCGATCGTCATGCTGCGCCCCGACCTCTCGGTCGAGAACGTGAACCTCGCGTTCCTCACGATGACGCAGGCTCCCCGCGCGCACTGGGTCGGCGCCGACCTCGTCGCGCAGGTCGCGCCCTCCGATCGGTCGCGCGCCATCGAGGCGCTCGAGGCCGCCCGGCGCGGCGAACCCCGCACCGACGTCGAGCTGCGCCTGCCCAGACCCGTGGGTGCGCCCGCGAAGGTCTCGTTCAACACCGCGTCGATCGTGGCGACCGACGGCGCGCTCGCAGGCATCGTCGCGATCGGAAGGGACCTGACCGAGGTCCGCGACCTCGAGGAGCAGATCATCCAGGCCGAGAAGCTGGCGACCCTCGGCCAGCTCGCCGCCGGCGTGGTGCACGAGCTGAACAATCCGCTGACGAGCATCTCGGTCTATTCGGAATACCTGCTCCAGAAGGGGCGACGCGCAGGACAGGACCCCGCGGACCTCGAGCGCATGTCGCGGATCGTCGAGGCCTCCGCCCGGATGCTGCGGTTCACCCGGGACCTCGTGAGCTACGCGAGACCCGCGAGCGAGGCGCCGATGCAGGTGTCGCTGGCCGACGTGGTCGACCAGTCGCTGGTCTTCTGCGAGCACGTGATCGGCGAGGCGGGCGTGCGCATCGAGCGCCGCTACGCCGACGGGACCGCGCCGCTCTGGGCGGTGCGCGGACAGCTGCACCAGGTGTTCATCAACCTCATCACCAACGCCTGCCACGCCATCGGGGATGGGGGCACCGATCCCGCGCTGACGGTCACGGTCGGCCCGTGCGAGCGAGGAAGCGCCCTGCTGGTCCAGCTCGAGGACCGCGGACCGGGCATCGAGGCACGGCACCTCGAGCGCATCTTCGACCCGTTCTTCTCGACCAAGAGCGAGGGGAAGGGCACCGGCCTCGGGCTCTCGATCGTGCGCAACATCGTGCAGCAGCACGGCGGCACCATCGAGGTCCGCAGCGTGCACGGCCAACCCGGCTCGGGCACCACGTTCGTCCTGCGCTTCCCGCTGCGCGACACGCTCGTGCCCTGACGCGCGACACCTCCCGGGCTCCTCCGCCCCCCCGCGGGAACGGGGGCGGGGCCAGGAAAATTCACGCGCAGGCGCTCCCCCGCTACACTCCCGCCGAGACGGGGGTCGAGGGGCGATTTTTCCTCGCAGCCCACCGGGGAGACTTGCATGCGACACGAAGGTTGGAAGCTTCTCTTGCTCGGCGCGGCCCTCTGCGGCTTCGTCCTCACGGGCTGCGGGGACGGCGGCGAGACCGCCGACGCCGGAGCCGCGGTCGATGCGGGCGAGACGCAGAACGACGCGGGCGACACCGACGCCGGCCCCGGCGAACCCGACGCCGGCGAACTCGACGCCGGCGCGCTCGACGCCGGCGAGCTCGACGCCGGCGAGCCCGACGCCGGGATTCCGACCGCGCGGACGCTCCCGACCCAGGGCTCGGCCATCGTCCTGACGGGCGACGACTCCGTCGCCATCGGAGCGAACCGACAGGCCGGCAGCCTCTCGGTGTTCTCGTTCGTCCCGGGCACGCCGGCGATGCTCGCCCGCACGGCCGACCTCGACGTCGGCGCCGACGAGCCGTGGGCCGCGGTCGTGGGCAACGACGACGACACGGCGTACGCCATCCTGCGCCGCAGCCAGCAGGTCGTGCGCATCGACGCGCTCCACACCGCGCCGGCGCTCGCCTCCACCCGCGGGACCACCGGGGCCGAGCCGACCGGGCTCGCCATCTCGCCGACCGGCCGGCGGCTCTACGTCGCGAACTGGTCGGAGGGCACCGTCAGCGTCCTCGACACCGCCACCCTCGCGACCGTCGGCACCGTGGATCTGAACGCGGCGCTGGTCGCCACCGGCAGCCTCGGCCCGAGCGCCGTCGCGCGCCCCGGCCTCGCGCATCCCCGCGCCCTCGTCGTCACGAACGACGGCGACACCGACGACGCCGACGAGACCGTGTACGTCACCGAGTACTTCGGTCAGGCGCGCACCGACGCGCTGCCCGCAGGCGATGCGGCGATCGACGTCGCCAAGCGGGGCCTCGTGTACCGCTTCGGGGCCGGCGACCTTCGGGTCGGGGCGGCGATCCCGCTCGCGCCCGTCGACAGCACCGGCTTCATCGACAGCAACGACGCGATGACCGGCTGCTTCCCGAACCAGCTGCAGACCGCGACGCTCGACAGCGGCCGCCTCTACGTGGCGGGCCTCTGCGCCTCGCCCCGCGGCCCCACCGGCCCCGTCGCCGGGATGGGCGGCGCTGTCAACGGCTCGAACTTCAAGACCGAGGTCCACACCGCGCTCTTCGTCGTCGACGTCGCCACGAACGCCGAGCTCCCGACGCAGCGGGTGCTGCTGACGCGCGCCTTCCAGGACCGCTACGACGTCGGCGCGGTCGCGGACGACGCGACGCGGCGGATGCCCCTCATCGCGACCGATCTGGCCTTCGTCCCCGGCGGCCGCATCGGATACCTGACGGCCTACGGCTCGGACGCGGTGTTCCGCGTGGTGTTCGGCACGGACGGCTCGCTCGCCGAGGTCGGCTCGACGGCCTCGAACTTCATCAATCTCGCGCCCGGCGGCACGATCGCGGCGGGCCGCCTGCCGATGGGCCTGGCGATCACGCGCGGGACCATCACCCAGGCCCTCGTGCTCAACGAGGCGAGCCGCAACGTGTCGGTCGTCTCCTTCGCGAGCCAGGCCGTCCTCTCCACGGCGGAGGCGACGGCGATGCCCGCGGACGGCTCGGACGAGGCGCACGCGCTCGAGGGACGACGGCTCTTCGTGACCGGCCTCGGCCGCTGGTCGCTGCGCGGCCAGGCGTGGAACTCCTGCGAGAGCTGCCATGGTGACGGCCTCACGGACAACGTGACCTGGTACTTCGGCCGCGGCCCGCGCCAGAGCACCTCGCTCGACGGCAGCTACGACTCGAGCGATTCGACCCAGCGCCGCGTGTTCAACTGGACCGCGATCTTCGACGAGACCCACGACTTCGAGCTCAACACCCGCGGCAACTCGGGCGGCGTGGGCGCAATCGTGCACGCAGCGTCCACGCCGCTGGCCGCCGCGGACCGGATTCACTTCGACGGCACGACGCCCGTGCCGATGGGCAACATGGCCACCGCGACGCCCCAGGCGGGCCTCGCCGGCTCGACGACCTCGATGATGCCCGGCGGCCCGAACGCGGTGCGCTCTGTGCTCGCGGACTGGGATCGCATCGACGACTACCTCCAGACCATCCGCTCGCCGCGCGCGCCGTCGAACCTCGTGGCCGCCGACGTGACCGCCGGGCGGGCCCTCTTCGAGGCGAACCAGTGCGCGGGCTGCCACGGCTCCTCGATGTGGACGATCTCGCGGGTGTTCTACACCCCGAGCGAGTCGAACAACGCCGCGTCGGGCACCCTGCGCAGCACCAACTACACGGCGCCCGGGCCCTTCCCGCGGCTGCTGAACCCGGCGACCGACCTGATGTCGCGCACCGCCCCGCTCCGTTTCCCGGCGGGCATGACGGCCGCGGCGAACGACCAGATCCAGTGCGTGCTCCGCGCGGTCGGCACCTTCCCCGGGACCGGTGAGAACCTCGTCGGACCCGCGGGTGCCCCGGGCCGCGAGGTCCGCACGAACATGATGACCCCGGCCCAGGGCGCGACCGGCTTCAACCCGCCCTCGCTGCTCGGGCTCGCCACCGGCGCGCCGTACTTCCACGCCGGCAACGCGCGCACGCTCGAGGAGACCTTCGACGCGACCTTCCAGGCGCACCACACCGCGCTGTCGACGAACTTCCTGCTGACGGGCGATCGGGATACGCAGATCCGCCAGCTGGTGGCGTTCCTGCTCTCGATCGACGAGGGCACGACCGCCGTCGCCGTGCCCGGCGTGAGCGCGCTGGGCTACGACCCGGTCCTCTGCCCCACCGCGCTCTGAGACCCGAGCGGCCTCGGGCCGCACTCGCACGACGACGACCTCGCAGCCCCCAGGCCGCGGGGTCGTCGCGTTCCGTCCCCGGGCTCAATCCGCGAGGAAGCGCGCGCGGAGCGCGGGCGTCGGGACCCAGCACGCGTCGGTGCGACGGCCGTGACCATCGCAAACGATGGTGTTTCCCAGGGCCACCGGCACGGACCCTCGACGCCTCGTGTCCGAGTCCGAACCTGACCTGGTGTTCCAAGTGGCGCGCCGGATCGCCGCCATACGATCCTCGAGGGGAATGACCCAGGAAGCGCTGGCGACGGCCCTGGGGATCGCGACCAAGAACCTGCAGCGTCTCGAGTCGGGCCGCCAGAACCTCACGCTCCGCACCATCGAGGCCATCGCCGCAGCGCTCGCGGTGCCGCCCATCGATCTCCTGCGCGAGCCAGCAGCCACCGCACACGGCCGGGTCACCGACATCGAGTCGCTGGAGGCATCGGGCCTCGAGTTCGTCCCCACCGAAACCGGCCTTCCACAGCCCGCAGGGACCGTCCCCGCCTTCGCGATGTCGGTCGCCGCAGGGCCGCTCGACGGCTCCGGCACCCCGGAACCGCTCGCCTGGGTGACGCCGCCAGCCCGAAGCCGATGGCCCCGGAGCTCGTTCCTCGCGCGGGTCTTCGGACACTCGATGGAGCCTCTCGTGCCCAACGGGTCCTGGGTGGTGTTCGCCGGCGATGCCCAGCTCCGGGAAGGGCTCACGGCACTCGTGCAGCACCGGGCGGTCGCCGACGCCGACAC
>CAIKNO010000736.1 GCA_903828805.1 uncultured Sandaracinus sp.
CGAGGGAGGAGCCGGCGGTCGACGGCTCGACCGGACGGGGCGAGGACGCCCCGCAGGCCGCGAGCCACGCGGGGACGACGCATCGCCGCAGCGTACCGCGCTGTGGGCCCGCGGATCCCTCGCGCTGAGCGCCCGCGGATCCCGCGCGTTGAGCGCCCGCGGATCCCGCGCGCTGTGGGCCCGCGGATCCCGCGCGCTGAGCGCCCGCGGATCCCCCGCCGTCGGCGCGGCGAAGGGCCGCATCATCCTTCCGTGCGCCCCCGCGTCGGGGCGATCCGACACCCTGATCAGAGTGACGCCTTGCGGCCCGGCCCGTTCGACCAGAGTATTGGCCCATGGCCCAACGATCCGTCGTCCTGCTCGCGCTCGTCGCCGTCGTCTCGATCGGCTGCGCTTCGGACCCCGGGAGTCTCGACGTGGACGCGGGCGCGGGCTACCGCCGCGACGGCGCGCCGAGCCCCATGTTCCGCACCTGCGGAGACGGGGAGGGCGGGGTCGCGGGCGATGGAGGATGCGCGGGCGACGCCGAGACGCCGCCGCCGATGCCGATGCAGGACGCGGGTCCGCCGCCGCCCCCGTGCAACCAGACGACCTTCACGCTGCTCGCGCCGGACGCGACGAGCGTGTGGGTCAGCGGCGACTGGCTCGCCTCGACCCCGGGCGGCGCGTGGCCCTCGACGCCCGCGGCCGGCGCGCTCGTGATGGAGAGCGCCGGCGGGGGCACGTGGAGCGTCACCACGCTCGTCGAGCCCGTCGGGCGTCACCTCTACAAGTTCGTCGTCACGCGCGCGGACGGCAGCGTGCAGTGGATCTTCGACCCGTCGAACGACGCCCGCGAGGCCGACGGCTTCGGCTCGTTCAACAGCGTGATCGAGGTCTGCACCTCGAGCTGCGGCGCGCTCGATGAGTTCGACTGGCGCGACTCGGTCATGTACTTCGTGATGACCGATCGCTTCCGCGACTCCGACCGCGCGCGCAGCGCCGTCCCCGGCGCGACCGACGGTCCCGTCGCCAGCGGTCAGTACCTCGGCGGCGACCTGCAGGGCGTCGTGGACGAGCTCCCGTACCTCACCGACCTCGGCGTCACCGCCATCTGGCTCAGCGCGCCCTACGACAACCGCGACACCGCCGGCGCGTCGATCGATCCGGGCAGCGATCCGCGCCTCTACAGCGCGTACCACGGCTACTGGCCCTCGCCCGGCGACGTGCGGTTCACCGCGGCCGGCGACCTCGCGCCCGGCTCGCCCGAGCCCCAGGTCGAGTCGCGCATCGGCGACTCCCTCGACCTGCACCAGCTGGTCGACACCGCGCACGCGACGACCGGCGCCGACGGACACGGGATGAAGGTGCTCTTCGACTACGTGATGAAGCACGTGAGCAACGAGAGCGGCCTCTATGCGGCGCATCCGAGCTGGTTCATCTCGCCGGTGCGCACGTGCAGCGACGGCAACGTGTGGGACGACGGCTACTGGGGCACGCGCTGCGCGTTCACGACCTACCTGCCGGGCTTCGACTACTACCAGGACGAGCCGCGCCGCTGGAGCGTGACCGACGCGACGTGGTGGGCGACCGAGTACGGCATCGACGGCTACCGGCTCGACGCGATCAAGCACGTGCCCCTGAGCTGGCTGACCGACCTGCGCACCCGCATCGACCGCGCGGTGCCGTCGCCCGCCGGGGGCCAGTTCTACATGGTCGGGGAGACGTTCTCGTACGACGACCGCGACCTGCTGCGGCGCTTCGTCGACCCCGACACCATGCTCGACGGGCAGTTCGACTTCCCGTTCAAGGCGCGGGCGTGCGAGGCGCTGTTCACCGCGGGCGGACGGCTCGACACGCTCGCCTCGTGGATGGACGGCAACGACAGCTTCTACGGTCGGGGCGCGATCATGAGCACGTGGATCGGCAACCACGACGTACCGCGCGCCATCCACTTCGCGTCGCGCCAGATCGGCAATTGCCGCGAGGGCTCGAGCCCGGGCAACGGCTGGAACCCGGGGGCCTTCGCGCAGCCGACCGACGCGCCTCCCTACGAGCGCCTCGCGCTGGCGTTCGCGGTGATGTTCACGAACCCCGGCATGCCGCTGCTCTACTACGGCGACGAGATCGGCCTCGCCGGCGGCGGCGATCCCGACAACCGCCGCATGATGCCGTGGCAGGATCGCGGCGCGTCGCTCAACCCCCACCAGCTCACGCTCCGCGACACCGTCTCGGCGCTCGGCCGGATCCGGGGCGAGAACCCGGTCCTCGGACGCGGCCGGCGGGTCACGGTGAGCGCCGATCAGGACACGTGGGTGTACCGCATGACCGGGTGCGGCGGCGCCGGCGCCTCGGACGTCACGGTCGCCATCAACCGCGCCGACGACGGCCGCTCGGTCTCGATCCCCGCGGGGAGCTACGA
>CAIKNO010000737.1 GCA_903828805.1 uncultured Sandaracinus sp.
CGGGGCGGCCGCGGCGATCGGGGCGGCCGCAGCGGCAGCGGCGACCGGGGCGGCCGGAACCGGGGCCGCCGCAGGGAGGACGGCCACGGCCGGCGGCGCCGCCACCGGAGGCGGCGCTGCGGGCAGCGCCACGAGGGCGATCTGGATCATCGCGACCCCGCCGGACGACACCGGCACGCTTTGCGTCGCGGGGGAGAAGCCGTCGGCCCGCACCTCCACCTGATGCTCCCCTTCCGGGACGTGATCGAGGCGGAGCGGTGCGCGGCCACGCGGCATTCCGTCGACGAGGACGGTGGCTGCGGCTTCCACGGGGGACGTGCGGATCTCGATGGTGCCGCCGGAGCTGCCGAAGAAAAGCACCGCCGCCCCGATCAGGCCCGCCAGGGCGAGCACCGCCGCCACGCCGACGCCGACGTAGAGCGACGTGCGGCTCTTCTGCGCTGGAGCCCGAAGCTCCATCGTCTCCTGGCCTCCGGCCCGCGCACGGGCACCCGGATCCATCGACGGCGGAGCGCCGCCCCCGAAGCCGCCCTGGCCAGCGCCGCCCTGCGGGTAGCCCTCCGGCGAGGCGAACCCGCCCTGCGGCTGCTGCGCGAACCCCGGCTGACCGTACCCGCCCTGCGGCTGCGGCTGACCGTAACCGCCCTGCGGCTGCGGCTGACCGTAACCGCCCTGCGGCTGCGGCTGACCGTAACCGCCCTGCGGCTGCGGCTGCTGTTGGCCGTAACCGCCCTGGGCCGGCGGAGCGAACTCCGGTTGCGCTTGCGGCGGGGCAAAACCGCCCTGCTGTGCCGTCGGAAAGCTGCCCTGCTGCAGGGTGCCCGAGCCCGGACGTGGGAAGGCCGCGGCGGGCATCGGGCGGGCCGCGGGCATCCCCGCGCCCGGAGCCGGGATGCCGGCGGGACGAGCCCCCGCGACCGGCACCGCGCCCCCGATCACCACCGAGGGTCCGGCCCCCGAGCTCGCCGGGCCGGTCGCGGGCGCAGTGGCCGGCGGCGCCTCCTCGAGCTCGTCGGCCGTGAAGAAGATCTGCGTCGGCGCGCCCTGCAGCTCGTCGACCTCGTCGTCGTCTCCACCGCCCCGATCGGTCATCTCGTCGAACGGCGAGGACGCGATCATCGTCGACTCGCCCTTGAGCTCGCCGTAATCGTCGTCGTCGTCGAGCGGATCGGCCGCGGCCGCCGGGGCCGGACGCGCGGGCGGGGGGGCCGGCACGCGGGCGGGAGGCGGCGGCGGCGGCGCCGGCCTGCCGACCTTCGCGAAGCTGTCGATCCGCGCCTTTTCCTTGGCGAGCTCGGCCGCGAACGCCGTCCGCATCCACGCCGCGAGCTTGCTCGTGCCGAAGGGCGGCTTCTCGTGCGAGATGAAGACCTGCAGCGCCTCGTGCATCTCGCCGGCGCTCTGCCAGCGATCCTCGACCTCGCGCGCGAGGCCCTTCATCAGGATGGCCTCGAGCTCCTTGGGCATGTCGGCGATCGACACCGACGGCGGCGTGACGTCGGCGTTGCGGACCTTCTCGAGGGTGGAGAAGTCGCTCTCGCCGACGAAGAGGCGCTCGCCCGTGAGCATCTCGTGAAGACACGTGCTGACCGCGAACACGTCGCTGCGGTGGTCGAGGCCCGTGCCGCGCACCTGCTCGGGGCTCATGTAGCCGAACTTGCCCTTGAGGACGCCGGCCTGCGTCTTGGTGTTGCGCGCCGCCGCCTTCGCGATGCCGAAGTCGATCATCTTCACCTGGCCCTCGTAGGACACCAGGCAGTTCTGCGGGCTCACGTCGCGGTGCACGATGTTGAGCGGGCGGCCGTGCCGGTCCCGCTTCCGGTGCGCGAAGTCGAGGCCCTCGCACATCTTGCTCGCGATCCACGCCGCCATCACCGGGGGCATGTGCCTCCGCATGCGGCGGAAGCGGTTCATGATCTGGAGCAGATCCTTGCCCCAGATGTACTCCATCGCGATGTAGTGCGACTCGCCGATCTTCCCGAGCTCGTAGATCGGAGCGATGTTCGCGTGGGCGAGGTGCCCGGCGATCTTCGCCTCGTCGATGAACATCTGGATGAACTCTTCATCCTCCGCCATCGTCGGGAGAATCCGCTTGATCGCGATGATCTTCTCGAATCCCTCGATGCCGAAGGACTTCGCGGTGAAGACCTCCGCCATGCCGCCGACGGCGAGACGGTCGAGCAGCAGGTACTTGCCGAACGGGATCACGCGATCGCCGGGCCGGGCCGCCGCGCCGCCCTGCGGGGGCGAACCGCCTCCGCCTGCGCCGTCGGGACTCACATTCGACATGCTCGTACCTCCACGGGCCGCATGGTGCCGAGGTCGGGCGCTGGGATCAACGCTGTTCCTCGAAAACCTAGAAAATGGCGCCCCAACACGAACGAACCCACGCCCCGGGGACCGGACCCTCGACCCCGACGGGGTGAGACCCCGACCGTTGCCCGGCCTTGGGTCGCACTCGCCATCGACCGCGCGCCCGTGGCAAGCTGCGGACCGTGTCGGGCCTGCGCACCGTTGTTCTCCCGACAGGAGCCTTCGTGGCGGTCGCCCTCGCGTGGATGCTGCCGCTTCCTGCCCACGCGCAGACGATCACCTCCCGGTCGTGGAGCACCGTCGAGCCCGGCGTCCGCCTCCTCACCGGCCGAACCAGCAGCCCGACGACGCGGTTCTGGGCCCTCGAGGTCGATCTCTGCAGCTCGTACGTGCACGTCGCCGCGAACGGGACCCCGAGCAGCCGGCAGACCGCCGCGCAGTGGGGGGCCCGCGCGGGCGTCTCGGTGGCGGTGAACGGCGACTTCTTCCGGACCGACCGCACCACGCCCGTGGTGTACGGACAGGCGGTCGGCGCCGGCCGCACCTGGCCCACCGCGCAGACCGGGGAGGGCACCGCCTACGCGGACAGCTGGTACCACCGGCGTTACGGCTGGATCGCGTTCGGGCCCGGCTGGGTGGAGTTCAACCACACCGCGGCCGTCCGCCGCGCGGGGGGCACGACCCAGGGATTCCGACCCGGCGCGACCACGACGGGCGCCGTGCCCTCGGGGACGGTCGCGCTCGTGAGCGGCTTTCCCGAGCTCGTCACGGAGGGACGGACGGTCACCTGCTCGAGCCCCACCGCGAGTTCGTGCTTCGCCGACCGCAGCGACATGCGGTCCCGCAACCCCCGCACCGCCATGGGTCTCTCGGAGGACCGCCGGACGTACTACCTCGTCGTGGTGGACGGACGCTCGTCGATCTCCGCGGGGATGTACGGCACGGAGCTCGCCCGCCTGATGCGCACGCTGGGCGCGTGGCAGGCGTTCAACCTCGACGGGGGCGGATCGTCGCAGCTCTGGGTCTCGGGCCGGGGCACCGTCAACGAACCCTCCGACGGCACGCCGCGTCCGGTGGCCAACCTGTGGGGCATCTTCGGCGGAAGCGGCAGCGGTCGTCCCCGGACGCCCGGCAGCTGCGTCCCGGTCGCCCCCTCCACGCCCCGAGACGCCGGAACCGCCCGCGACGCCGGAACCGCCCGCGACGCCGGAACCGCCCGCGACGCCGGAACCGCC
>CAIKNO010000738.1 GCA_903828805.1 uncultured Sandaracinus sp.
CGGCCCGGCCCGCCGAGAGCGCAGCGGTGCTCGCGCTGCACCCCTGCCTGGCGGCCGATCCGGGCGCGCTCTTCCAGTTCGCGTGGTCGTCGATGCTCGCGGGGGATCTGCCGTCGGCGCGCGAGTGTCTTCGACCGCTCGAGGAGCACACGGGCAGCGGGGCGCTCAGCGCGGTCCTCGCGTCGGCGCTCGAGCGCAGCGCGATCGCGGCGTCGACGTCGCCCACGGGGCTGCGCGAGTTTCTCTTTCTCGAGCACGGCGCGCTCTTGCTCGACGGCTCCGGACCCCATGCGGGGGTGCACCGAGAGGCCGCGCTCGACGCGACGTTCGTGTCGCAGCTCGCCCCCCGCGTGCGCGATGGCCTGGGGCGTGTGCCACCGAGGGTGACGGCGGCCTGCGAGGACGACCTCGAGGCCCTTTCTCCGCTCGCCGCAGCGTGGGGCATGAAGGTCGATCCTCCGCCGCGCGGTGGCGTGCCGGACGGGTTGCTCGCGTCCGCGCAGGCGGCCTCGCTCGAGCCGTGGTGGTCGCGGCTGACGGGGCCCCACGTCCGGACACTGGCGCTCTGGCTTCCGCTCGACGGACGGGCGCGGGTGCCGGATCTGGTGGGCGCGGTCGGTCGGAGGTGGGAGCCCTCGTGCGCGCCGCTGCGGGTGGCGGAGCACGACGCCGCGTGGTCTTCGTTCGTCGGCGCCCGGCGTGCGTGGCTCGAACCGACCCGCGCGCGGGTCGCTCGTCCGTTCGTCCGTGACGCGCCGATCGCGTGGCCCTGACGGACGCGCCCGGCGGGCCGTGGCCACCGCGGCACGGGTGGTGGTTGCGCTGACGTTCAACTTGTTCATGATCGCCCGCTGCGTTTCGGCCACCCAAGCATCCACGGGCCGAGGGAGAATCGGGCGATGAAGCTCTTCGCGAAGAAAGACCTCGATACGGTGGTGCGCGAGGCGCACGACCCCAACCTCGCCGAAGGGCACGGCGGCCTGAAGCGAACGCTCGGAGCGGCGCAGCTCACCGCGCTCGGCATCGGCGCGATCATCGGGGCGGGCATCTTCTCGCTCACGGGCGGCGCCGCAGCACACCACGCCGGCCCGGGCGTCGCCTACAGCTTCGTGCTCGGGGGCATCCTCTGCGCGTTCGCGGGCCTCTGCTACGCGGAGCTCGCCTCGATGATCCCGGTGGCGGGATCGGCGTACGCCTACTCGTACACGACGATGGGCGAGTTCATCGCGTGGATCATCGGGTGGGACCTCATCCTCGAGTACCTGTTCGGCGCCATCGCGGTGTCCAACTCGTGGTCCGGGTACGTGTACTCGGTCATCAACAACACGCTCGGGATCCGCCTCGCCGACGGGCTCGCGATGTTCTTCCGCGGCCCGTTCGAGGAGGTCACGGTCGGCGTCGGCGAGGCCGCCCACACGGTGCATGGCGTCTGGAACGTGCCGGCGAGCGTCGTCGCGTTGCTCTGCGCCGCCATCCTGTACCGCGGCATCAAGGAGAGCGCCTGGGTCAACACGCTCATCGTGGTGCTCAAGGTCTCCATCCTCATCGTGTTCATCGCCCTCGGCGTCGGGGTGATCTCGGCCGACAACCTCTTCGTGAACCACGAGGCCTCGGGCCTGATGGCGCTCGTGCCTCCGGTCGTCGTCGACGCCGACGGCACCTCGCATTTCGGGTGGGGCCTCGGCGGCGTGCTCACGGGGGCTGGGGTCGTGTTCTTCGCGTACATCGGATTCGACGCCGTCAGCACGACCGCGCAGGAGGCGAAGAACCCCAAGCGCGACCTGCCGATCGGCATCCTCTCGTCGCTCGTCATCTGCACGATCCTGTACATCGTGATCGCGGTGACGCTGACGGGCGTCGTGCACTACACCGACCTGGGCGTGCCCGATCCCATCGCCGTCGGCATCGACGCGATCGTGCGGCTGCGAGGGTGGGATGCAGGGCCGCGGGCGTGGTTCACTGGGGCGATCAAGCTGGGCGCCCTCGCGGGGCTCACGAGCGTCGTCCTCGTCATGATGCTCGGGCAGACGCGGGTGTTCTACGCGATGGCGTCGGACGGTCTCCTGCCGTGGTTCCACCGCACGCACCCCGCGTACAACACGCCGCACATCGCGACGGTGTTGACGGGCGTCGCCGTCGCGGTCTGTGGAGGCTTCATGCCGATGTACATCGTCGGCGAGCTGGTCTCGATCGGGACGCTGCTCGCGTTCGTGCTCGTGTGCCTCGGGGTGCCGATCCTGAGGCGCACGAACCCCAACACCCCGCGCCCCTTCAAGGTCCCGGCGCCGTGGGTGGTCGGGCTCTGCGGGGCGGGCTCGTGCTTGTTCGTGATGGCCGGGCTGCCGGCCGACACCTGGATCCGGCTGCTCGTCTGGCTGGCTCTCGGGTTCGTGATCTACTTCACGTACGGCCGAAAGAACTCCGTCCTGCAGCGGCGGCTCGCCGCCTGAGTTCCGAGGGGCGCGTCGCGGACGAGCGCGGGCGATGCCGTCGCTACGAGGACCCGTCCTCGGACGCGGCGGCCATCAGGCTCTCGAGCAGCTCCTCGTCGTCGTCGACGGTCCGCGTGCCGGCGATCCGGTAGCTGCCGTCGAGCCAGCTGCCGAGGTCGGCCATGCGGCATCGCGGGGAGCAGAACGGGAAGGGGCTGTCGGCCGCGTTGGGCGCAGCGTCGCGCTTGCAGATGGGGCAGGGGGGGAGAGTCACGGCCCTGCGACCCTAGCACCCGGCGGGCGAGACGACCGCTCGTCGCGGGCCACGCGCCGGGGTCGCGTTCAAGCCGCCAGATAAGCCCTCATCGCGGAGAGCGTCTCCTCGAGCGTGGCGGTGATCGAGGCCAGTCCGTCGGACGGCAGGGCCGCGTCGCCACCGGCCCGCAACGCCTCCTCGAGCCGACTCGTCTCGTCGTAGAGCCTCACGGCGCCGACGTTGCCCGCGGCACCGCGCAGCGAGTGCAGGGCACCGACGAGATCGCCGCTCGGCGCCCGACGCAGGTCGAAGGCGGGGCTCGCGTAGCGGGCCACGAAGCGGTCGAGCAGCTTCCGGTAGAGCGTCGCCGAGCCGGCTGAGTGCCGCAGTCCGGCCACCGCATCGAGCGCGGGCGCCGGCCCCGATGCGTGGTCGAGACCCCCTCGCGCGTCGGGCTCGGCGGTGCGGAACGCCGCGAGGCGCGCGACGAGCAGGGCCGGATCGACCGGCTTGGTGATCCGGTCCTGCATGCCCACTTCCAGGCACCGCACGCGCTCCTCGGGCAGCGCATGCGCGGTCATCGCGAGGATCGGCAACGACGCGAAGCGCGGCTGCGCGCGCAGGCGCTCGGTCGCCCGGAAGCCATCGAGCACCGGCATCTGCAGGTCCATCAGGACGACGTCGAAGTCGATGGTCGAGAGGCTCTGCTCGAGCAGCTCGCAGGCCTGTTCGCCGTCCTCGGCGGTGGCGACCTGGGCGCCGGCCTGGCCGAGGATCTCGGTCGCGATCATCTGGTTGATCTCGTTGTCCTCGACCAGCAGCACCCGCAGCCCTTCGAGGGCGCGGCCGGCTCCCGCCTGCGCGCCGCGTCCACCCGCAGCCCCGGCGTGGGACCGCGCTCCGAGGCCCGCATCGGCCATGCGTTCACGGGACTTCTCGGCACCCGCACGCCCCTCGACCTGGCGCAGGACCCGCAGCACCTGCGACCGGGACACCGGTCGCTCGACCCGGGGGGCCGAGCCCGCGTCGGAGCGAGCCGTCGAGTCCCCCGAACCGTCGCCGATCTCCACGACGGTGGCGCCGCCCTCGCGATCTGCGTTCGACGTGGCGCCGACCTCGGCGGCTCCGGGGGCCTTCGGGTCGAGGAACACCACGTCGTACGGCGCGCCTGCCTGGTCACGCGCCATCGACGCGTCCTCGCGCTCGTTCGCGTCCGAGCGGACGTCGACGTGCTCGGCGAGCCCTTGCAGGACGCCGAGCCACGCGGGTTGCGACCCGGGCTGCGCATCGACCACGAGCACCCGGGCCTTTCGGGCATGTCCGGCCGGGTCGAGCAATCCGCGCGGGGCCTCCGAATCTCGTTCCAGCTGAAGGGTGGCGATGAAGCGGCTTCCTCGGCCGGGGGTGCTCTCGACGCGCAGCGTCCCGCCCATCATCTCGGTCAGCCGGCGGCTGATCGTGAGGCCGAGCCCCGTGCCGCCGAAGCGGCGCGTGGTCGAGTCGTCGGCCTGGGAGAAGGGCTGGAAGAGGCGGGCCACCTGCGCCGGGGTCATGCCGATGCCCGTGTCGCGGACCTCGAACGAGAGCTGGACCCGCCCGTCCTTGGGGGCCCAGGGATCCAGCGTCACGGAGAGCTCGACCTCGCCCGCGGCGGTGAATTTCACGGCGTTGCTCGCCAGATTCGTCAGCACCTGGCCGAGGCGCAGCGGGTCTCCGACCAGCCGTCCCGGAACGTCGGGCGCGATCACGACGTCGAGCCGTAGGCCCTTCGATTGGGCGGAGATTTCGACCAGCGTCAGCACCTGGTCGAGCAGCTCCGGCAGGTCGAACCCGACGTGCTCGAGGTCGACGCGGTCGGCCTCGATCTTCGAGAAGTCGAGGATGTCGGTGAGGATGCCCAGCAGCGCGGTGCCGGATCCGTGAATCTTCTCTACGTAATCGCGCTGCTTGGGGGTCAACTCGGTGCGGAGCGCGAGACCGGCCAGCCCGATGACCGCGTTCATCGGCGTCCTGATCTCGTGGCTCATGTTCGCGAGGAACATCGACTTCGCCCGCGTGGCCGCCTCGGCCTCGTCCTTGGCGACGAGGAGTTCGGCCGTGCGCTCCGAGACCGTGGTCTCGAGGCCCTCCTGCGCCCGTGCGAGCTGGAGGTTGCGCTCCGCGAGCTCTGCGAGCAGCTCGGCCTCGCTGCGCTGGGCGAGGGTGCTGCCGAGGGTGGCGAGGGTGTCCCGCTCGACCAGGCGCAAGCGGGGCAATTCGAACTGCAGGCACCACTGGCCGTCGCGGGTCGTCAGCAAGGCGGGGGGGCACGCCCGCGCCGGGCGCCGGCGCTGCTCGACGTCCACCGATCGAGAATGCGAGGTGCCCTTCGATCAG
>CAIKNO010000739.1 GCA_903828805.1 uncultured Sandaracinus sp.
CTGGCCATCGGCGAGCCGGTGCCGTTCCCCGCCCAGCGCAAGGGCGTCGAGGACACCATGCGGTCGGCCGTGCAGGCGCTCGTGCAGCGGGCCCGCGCCGCGGCCGTCGCCGAGGGCGTGCCGATGCCACCGCGGCCTGCCGGGTCCGAAGGCGTGCTCCCCGGGGACCCGACCGCTCCGTGAGCCACGGTCCCGACAGCACCACCCCCATGCCGCCGCAGCCCACCGGCGCGGCCGCGCGGAAGTCCGGCGGACGGATCGCGGAGTGCCTCGGCGAGCTCCAGCTCTTCCTTCGCGCGGAGGGCCTCGAGGGGTGGTTGCTGCACGATCACCGGAACCAGAACGGTCTGGCGCCCCATGCCCTCGGCCTCGAGGGCCGCGGGTTCGCGCGCCGCTGGTTCTACTGGATTCCAGCCGACGGATTGCCCGCGCTGCTCGCGCACGCGACCGAACTCGAAGGGTTCGGGGAGCTCCCGGGCGACGCGTGCCCCTACGAGGGATGGAAGGGGCTACGCGCCGGGCTCGAGGGGATGCTTCCGCGGCGTGGCCTCGTCGCGATGGAACACCAGTCGATGGGCGGGCACCCCGATCTGGCGCGGGTGGACGCCGGCACCGTGGAGCTCGTCGAGAGCGCGGGGCCGCGGGTGGTCTCGAGCGCTGGCCTGGTCAATCGGTTCCTCGGACCGCTCGGCGCCCACGCCGAGGCGATGCATGCGCTGGCGCTCGCCGCCCTCGTCGAGGTCGAGGAGGCCGTGCGGGCCTTCCTGTCGAGCCGCGCGGTGACCCTGGAGAGCGAACTCCGCGCGTGCGCCCGGCGCGCCATGGCCGCGACGGGCCTGGAAGGCGGCGTGGCACCGCTCGTCGCGACCGGCCCGCATACGCGCCAGCGCGTCCTGTGCCCATCGAACGAACGAGACCGCACCCTCACCGCGCAGGACCTGGTGCTCGTCGAGCTGGTCGGCCGCGTGCCCGAGCTCGGCTCGCCATGTGCCCAGCGGACCTGGATGGGCTGCCTGGGCACGCCGACGCCCGAGCAGACGACGGCCTTCGCCTGCGCCCGCGCGGCCCGTGAGGAGGCCATCGCGCTGCTCGAACACCGCGCCTCGCGCGGCCTCCGGCTGCTGGGGTTCGAGGTCGACGACGCCGCGCGGCGGGTCCTCTCGAGAGGGGTTCCGTCCGCACGCGTGCTGCACCGGACCGGACATCACGTGGGGCGCCTGCCCTACTCGGCCGAGGCGTGCACCTTCGACGCCACCGAATTTCACGACGTGCGCGAGGCCCTGCCCGGGCTGGCATTCTGCGTCGAGCCGGGGCTGTACACCGACGGGTTCGGGGTGCGCACCAGCGCCACCGTGCTGCGCACCGACGACGGGGTGCGCCGTCTCGATCCCGGACAGGACGAGCTCACGATCCTGAAGGCCCCTTAGACGCGACGCGGGCCGCTTCGCCCACGCGCAGGTCGAGCGCCGGCGCAGATCGAAGCGCGGCCCCGCGGGACGCCTCACTTCGACGGTTCGGACGGATAGTCGTAGAAGCCTCGACCGACCTTCTTGCCGAGCCGACCCGCGCGCACCATCTGCCGCAGCAGCGACGGCGGACGGAACTGCTCGCCGAGCTCCTTGTGCAGGTGCTCGAGGATGGCGAGGCGCACGTCGAGGCCGACGAGATCGGTCAAGCGCAGCGGGCCCATCGGGTGTCGATAGCCGAGCTCCATGGCGAGATCGATGTCCTGCGCCGACGCCACCCCGGACTCGAGCATCCGGATGGCCTCGCAGCCGAGGATCACCCCCAGCCGGCTCGTGGCGAAGCCGGGGGCATCGTTCACGACGATGGGGCGCTTGCGGATCTGGGCTGCGAAGGTGCGCGCCGCCTCGACGGTCGCATCGCTCGTGCCGAGCCCGCGGACGATCTCGAGCAGCTCCATCAGCGGCACCGGATTGAAGAAATGCAGACCGACCACGCGGTCGGGGGCACCGCTGACCCCGGCGATCTCGGTCACGCTGAGCGAGGACGTGTTCGTCGCGAGCAGCGCATGCGAGGGCGCCCGGCTGCCGATGGCCCGGAAGAGCTCGAGCTTGAGCTCCATCCGCTCCGGCACGGCCTCGATGACGAGATCGGCCCCCGAGGCGGCGCCCGCGGGATCGGTCGAGAGCGTGATCGACCCGAGCGCGGCGGCCCTTGCCGCCTCGTCGATCTTGCCCTTCTCGAGCAGCCGTGAGAGCGAGCGCTCGATCGCGGCGAGCCCCTTCTCCGCGGCCGCGCGGGTGACATCCGTCATCGTCACCGAGAGGCCGCTCTGGGCGCAGACCTGCGCGACCCCGTTGCCCATCGTCCCCGCCCCGACCACCAGAACGTTCGTGATCATCGCTCGTCTCCCCGGCGCATGCCGACTGTGAGCGCGGGCGGTACCACGACCCCGGGGCACGTTGCACGCGATCCCTCACGCACCGCGCCATGGGCGCCGCGGGGCGCGGCGTCCGGCGCGCAGGACACCGACCTCGGCGCGACCCGACACGGGCCGCGGTGGTGTTGCGGCGGGCCGCGGCGTGGTAGTCCCCACAGGTGCTCTTGGTGCTCGGGCTCGACTGCGCCGCTCCCGCCCTCGTCTTCGAAAGGCTCCGGCCGCACATGCCGTGCGTGTCGTCGCTGATGTCGCGCGGCCTGTGGGGCACGCTGCGCTCGAGCACCCCGCCGATCACCATGCCCGCGTGGGCCTGCATGGTGTCGGGGCGCGATCCGGGAGAGCTCGGGATCTATGGCTTCCGCAACCGCATTCCCGGCACCCGGGCCCTGCGCATGGCGACCGCCGACGACGTGCGCGTCCCGCGGGTCTGGGACGTGCTCGGCGCGGCCGGACGGCGCTCGAGCGTGCTCTACGTGCCGCCCACCTGGCCGCCGCGCCCGATCTCGGGGGAGCTCGTGGGCTGCATGCTCACGCCCAGCCCGGAGGCCCCTCATACGCATCCGCCCGAGCTCGCTGCGGAGCTGTCCCGCTTCGGTCCCCACACGCCCGACGTGGTCCGGGTGGGCGCCGACCCAGGGGCCTTGGTCGAGGCCCTGATCGAGGCCTCGAGCCAGCACTTCGACGTCGCCGAGCACCTGCTGACCACGCGCAAACCCGACTTCGCGATGATGGTGGAGATGGGCACCGATCGCCTTCATCACGCGATGTGGCCGGCGCTCGATCCCTCGGATCCGCGGCACGACCCGCGCTCACCGCTGGTGCGCGACGCGCGCGACGTCTACGCGCACATCGACGCCCGGATCGGACGCCTGCTCGAGCGCCTCGGACCGGACACGACCGTGATGGTGGTCAGCGACCACGGCGCGCGTCCTCTGCGCGGCGGGATGTACGTCAACGAGTGGCTGCGGCAGCATGGCTGGCTGGTGCTCCGCACGGAGCCGCGTGCACCCTGTGCCCTCGAGCACGCGGACGTCGACTGGGGACGCACGCGCGCTTGGGCCGAGGGGGGCTACCACGCGCGGATCACGCTCAACGTGAAGGGTCTGTTTCCCGACGGCTGCATCGAGCCCGCCTCCCTCGAGGCCGAGACCCTGGCCCTGGCCGAGGCGCTCGCGGCCGCGGACGATGGGACGTCGAGGCCGCTGGGCAGCCGCGTGGTGCGGCCCCGGGACGCCTACCGTGCGCTCGAGGGAACGCCGCCGGATCTGCTGTTTTTCCCTGGCGATCTGGACTTTCGAGCGCTCGGCGAGGTCGGGACCGGCACCGTGTTCGTGGGCCCCGACGAGGCGGGCGCGTCGCGCGGCAACGACGGCTGCAACCACGACTGGGAGGGCCTCTTCGTGCTCGCGGGGCCGGACGTGCCGAAGGGCGGTTCGAGGCGCGGCGCGGGGCTGCACGACGTCGGCGTCACGGCGCTTCGCCTCTCCGGGGTCCCGGTGCCCGACGGCTGGCTCGGCCAGGATCTGCGGGAGCTCGGCGCATGAGCGCGCGCACGCTCGTCGTGGGCCTCGACGGTGCCGACCTCGACGTCATCGCGGCGCTCGGTCCGTCGCGGATGCCGCACCTGCACGCGGCGATGGCCCGCGGCGCGTGGTCGCGCCTCCGCAGCGTGCTGCCCCCCGCCACGTTGCCGAACTGGACGACGTTCCTGACCGGCACCGACCCGGGCGTGCACGGCGTGTTCGACTTCACGCTGCGCGACGGCTATCGCGTCGCCTTCCGGGGCGGCACGGTCCGGGAAGCGCCCACGATCGCCGCGCGTCTCGATCGCCTGGGCCTGCCCTGCGCGCTGCTCGGCTTTCCCGCGACCTGGCCCCCCGAGCGGCTCGAGCACGGCGTGTTCGTCAGCGGATGGGACTCTCCGGTCGCCTTCGAGGCCGACGCCTCGCACGTGTGGCCGCCCTCGATCCGCGATGCGGTCCGCGAGCACGGAGAGGCGCTTCGATGGGGCGACGTCGACGAGTTCGATGCCGAGACGCCCGGGTGGCACGGAGCCCTGGGCGAGCGCCTCGTGGCGCGCGTGCGCGCGCGGGCTCAGTTCGGTGCATGGCTGCTCGGGACCCGAAGCTGGTCGCTCTTCGCGCTCTACTTCGGCGAGAGCGACACCGCCGCCCATCACCTCTGGGCGCACCACGACCCGACGTCCCCGCGCCACCCGAAGGCGGTGACCGACGCCGAGCGCCTCGGTCTCGCGCGGGTCTACGAAGCGCTCGACGACGCCCTCGGCACCCTCCTCGCCGCCGCCGGCGAGGACACGGAACTGACGGTCGTGAGCGACCACGGCTCGGGCGGCGCCTCGGACCGCGTGCTCTACCTGAACCGCGCGCTCGCCGAGGCTGGCTTGCTGACCTTTCGGCCCGGGCACGACGGCGCGCGCGCGGTCACCCGCATCAAGGACTTCGCCCTCGGCACGCTGAGCCCCCGCGCACGCGACCGCCTCTTCCGGCTCGCAGGACGCCGTCTGCCCGGGGCCGTCGAGTCGAGCGCGCGCTTCGGCGCCATCGACTTCGCCCGCACCCGCGTGTTCTCCGACGAGCTCAACTACTTCCCGGCGCTGCACGTGAACGTGCGGGGACGCGAGCCGTCCGGGACCGTCGCCACCTCCGACCTCCCGGCCCTGCGCGACGAACTCGAGGCCTTCCGCGTCGGGCTCGTCTGCCCCTCGACGCGCGCGCCCATCATCTCGGCCATCCATGCCCGCGAGGAGCTCTTCCACGGTCCCTTCGTCCATCGCGCCCCCGACTTCCTGCTGGAGCTCGCCGAGGTTCGGGGCCACACGTGGAACCTGCTGCCGAGCGGCGGAGCGCCGCGCGGGACGGGCCCGCAGCGACGGCTCGAAGCCCACGAGCACCTCGGCCGCAAGGGCCGCAGCCTCCCGGGCAGCCACCGCGCGCGCGGGCTCTACGTCGCCGCCGGACCGGGGGTTCGAGCGGTCGGCGAGATCGACGCGCGCATCGCGGACGCCACCGCCACGCTGCTCGCCCGCATGGGTGTGAGGCCCGGACCGGAGCTCGCGGGGCGGGTGCTCCGCGAGGCCCTCCAGCGGGGCCGCGTCGGCCTTCGTGAGCTGCCTCCGGTGTCGGTGACGTCGGGCGCGTCCGCCCTTCCCTTCGACCTCGCGGAGACCGAGTCGCGCCTCCGGGCGCTCGGCTACGTGGACTGAGCGTTGGCCCTTCCTCCCCCGACGATGCCCGGGTCGTCCGCGCCGACGCTGCACGTCGCGGCGCTCCCGTTTCCGAGCCCCCAGGGGACGCAGGCCGCGGTCCGCGCGATGCTCGACGCGCTGCACCAGGCAGGGCGCCCCGCCCGCCTCCTGACGTACGCGCACGGGACCGCGGGACCGCCGATGGCGTTCGAGCACGTGCGCCTCGCGCACGCCTTCGGGGACGGCTCGCTCCGCTCGGGGCCATCCCTGTCCAAGGTCGCCCAGGACCTCGCGCTCGCCGCCGCGCTCGCCCGCGCCGCGCCCGCGCTCGTCGTCGCGCACCACGTCGAGGCGGCCTTCGCGGCCTGGCTCGCTCGGAGGCCGTACCTCTTCGTCGCGCACACGGCGCTGGGCCCCGAGTTGCCGACGTACTTGCCTCGTCGCTTGGAGCGCCTCGGCGCGTTCGCGTCGGCCTCGGGCGCGGGCCTCGAGGCCCTGCTGGCGCGCGGCGCGCGGGCCACCCTCGCGGTGTCGCCGGCCCTCGCAGTGCACCTCACGGCCTCGACCGGCGTCGAGGTCCGTCACTTGCCCGTGCCCTGGACGGTGCCTGCCGCGATCGATCCGCGGGAGCGGCTCGACGCACGGCGGACGTTCGGCCTGCACGCCGACGCCGACGTCGTGCTCTACGCCGGAAACCTCGATGCGTACCAGGGCCTCGAGGTCCTCTTCGCGGCCCTGCGCGCCCTGCCGGACACGCATCTGCTCTTCGCCACCCACGACCCGTCGCCCGGTGCTGTCGCGGCGGCCCTGAACTCGTTCGACCTCGTGGGTCGGACGCGCGTCGTGCCCCTCGAGGGCGAGCCATGCCGGCGCGCGTTGCACGCCGCGGCCGACGTCGTGGCCGTCCCGCGAAAGGCCGACGGAGGCCTCCCGATCAAGCTGCTCGAAGCCCTGGCACGGGGCGTCCCCGTCGCCGGCCCGCGGCGCGCGATGGCAGGCCTTCCGCTCGACGGGTGGGTGTACACCGCCGAGAACGATGACCCGCCGGCGCTCGCCGAGGCCTTGCGCGCCGCGCTCCAGGCCACGCGCACCGGCACGGCGCGGGCCCACGTCGAGACCTCGCGGGCGTGGGTCGCGCAGCACCACGGGCCGGGGCCCTTCCTCGCTGCGCTCGATGCGGCATGCCGCGCGGGGGTCGCTGGACGCGCCGGCGCGCGGACTCCATGACACGGGCATGACCACCCGCCAGCTCACCATCGAGGGCATGAACTGCGGCCACTGCGTGCGCGCGGTCGACCGCGCGCTGCGCGCAGTCGCCGGCGTCGAGCGCGTCGAGGCCGAGGTCGGTACGGCGAAGGTCGAGGCCGATCCGAGCACGCCCCGCGAGGCGCTCCGCGCGGCCCTCGAGGACGCCGGCTTCACCCTCGTGTGAGCCGCCGGGGACGGCGGATCCGGAACTCGCGCGGAAGGTCAAGAGAGCGGCAAATCTCCGCAATAATTGGTCTTGCGCACATTTCCCTCCCTACGATTCTGCCCGTGTACCGAGAGGCGAATCGAGAGATGACGGTCATTCAGTTGCACCCCGTGGCCCGGGCCCCGCTTCCCGGCCGCGAGCCCCCGACGCCGTCGGAACCCGGCGCGCTCGCGCAGCTGCTGATCGGTCCGCCGCTGCTGGGCCAGCTGCGCCCGGGTCAGGCGCCTTCCGGCCCTCCGACCGGCTGCGAGTTGCCGTCGCCCGCGGAGCTGCTCGGGGCCCTCCTGGCGATGGCCGAGGGGACGCGTCGGAAGGCGCTGCTGCCGCTGTCCGGCCAGCCCGCCGAGCTCGCGGTTCTGCGTCGCGGCGCCAACGTGCTCGTCAGCTACTACCACACCGACAGCGCCCCGGAGGTGCTCGTCCTCGACCGGCGGGTGCCGCTTCGCGCGCTCCTCGACGCCGCCGCGAGCGACCTCGCCTCCGCTCTGGCGCACGAGCCCGATCCGTGGAGCCGCGAGCTCGGCCATCGCCTCGTGAAGCGCGCCGCCGAACAGACCATCGCGCCCGAGCCCGACGCCGGCGTCTCGGCCACGCGCCGGCTCGGCGGGGCCCTCGAAGATCCGGGCGAGAAGCACGCGATCGCGTTCGGCTTCGAGGCCGCGATCTTTCCGACCTCCGATGCGTCCCGCGACGCGGTCTCGCACGCCGACGTCCACGCGATGCTCTTCGGCGGAACGCTGTGGGCATGGGTCCGAGGGCGGCGTGTGCCGCTGTCGAAGGGGCCGATCCTCCTCGCGGTGCAGCGCATGGTCGGTGCGGTCCGCGCGCTCGTGGACGCCGCGGAGAGCGAGCGCGCGTTGAACGTGCGACTTCGCTCCGGCAGCTTCGTCGTCGCGGTCCGACGCGAGCGCGGCGGCGAGGTCGCGCTCACGGTCGGCAGCGAAGACGACGGCGTGGTCACCATCCCTGCGCTCGACACCGCCGGCGCAGCGCTGCCTGTCCTGCGCCTCGCCTCGGACCTGCTCCGCGCGCTCGTGTCGGTCGACCGCACGCAGACCCGGAACCTCCGCGTCGCGTCGCTCCGCGAGGAGGTCCGCAGGCTGCGGCGGATCGTCCGCAGCCGGACCCGCACCGAGGGATTCGTCAACCAGGACCCCGATCGTCTCCGCGTCTCGACGCCGCCTTCGGCCCCGAAGGTCGAGGTCGCGAAGGCCTCCCCTGCGGGCGGTGGGCAGCTGCGGTTCCTGCCGCGATGGACCGCCACGGTGGACGGTCTGGACGCGGCCTCGACCTTCTTCTGCGGCGACCGTCTCGTGCTCGCCACGCCCCGCCGCGCGATGGCCCTGGACCGCGACACCGGCGGCCTGCTCTGGCAGAAGGAGGGCGCCGCCACGTTGAGCTTCCTCGTCGGCACCGCCCTCGTGCGGGCGTTCGCCGACGGAAAGGTCGAGCTTCGTGAGCTCGGGACCGGCGAGGCGCTGCTCCGCGCGCGCCTCGCACCGCGGCTCGGCGGGCCGCCGTTCGGACTCTTCGTGGGCGGCGACGCCATGCCCCCCACGGCCGTCCTGGCCGAGGGGCGCGACCGCCTCGCCGCGCTGGATCTGCGCACCGGCGAGCTGCGCTGGAAATTCTCGGGACGAGGGGCATGCGAGTTCCGCGTCGAGCGGAGCGGGCGGCTGCTGCTCGTGGCCGGGGGAGATCGCAGCCTGCACGCGATCGACGCGGTCACCGGCGAGGTCGCGTGGCGCTACGCGGCGGACGGGCGCGTGTGCTTCGCGCCCATCGTCCGCGGTGAGCACGTCGTGCTGGTGCTCGGTGAGCCGGGCCGCGGCGAGAGCGCGCTCGTGGGCCTCGATCTCTACTCGGGCAAGGAGCGCTTCCGGCGGGCGCTCGACGCGTCGGTCTCGACCGGACCGGTGCTCGCCGGCGACCTCGTGGTGCTGGCGGTCACCGGCAGCCGGCGAGGGTCGCTGCTCGCGTGCGATCCGCACTCCGGCGAGACCGCGTGGATGACCACCGATCCCGGCCTCGGGGTCGGCGGCGCCGCGCTCGCGCTCGATCGGGCCCTCGTGATCAACAGCCCCCGCGGAAGCGTGCACGCGCTCGACCTCGAGACGGGCGAGACGCAGTGGAGCCGCAACCTGGCCCATCCGGTCAGCGACGACGTCCCACGGCGCCTCGATCCCGTGCTGCGCGGCGGCGCGCTCTTCGTGCCCGCGGCGGCCGTGCACGTCCTGCGCACCTCGGACGGGACGTCGATCGGCGGGGCCCTCCCCTGCGACCTGGTCCCCGACGTGATGCAGGTCGACGAGCGTGGCTGGGTGTTCGTCGCCGAAGAGAGCGGTCACGTCGGCGCGTTCGCGCCGGCACCGCACCTCACGCTGCTGAGGTGAGCGGCCATCGGCGCGCC
>CAIKNO010000740.1 GCA_903828805.1 uncultured Sandaracinus sp.
ACGAGAGTCGTGGCACGCTGGTGCTGGACGCGCTGCTCGACGGGCTGGGCCCCGTCGCGCGGCAGATGTGGGAGGGGACGATGCGGATCGAGAACTACGAGTTCAAGAGCGAGGTGTTCCGCGAGTACCTCGCGAAGAGCCGCGCCGAGGGGCTGGCGCGGGGCGTCGCGGAGGGCCGTGAACTGGGCCTCGAGCAGGGCCGTGAACTGGGCCGAGAAGAGGGCCTCGAGCAGGGCCTCGAGCAGGGCCTCGAGCAGGGCCGAGAAGAGGGCCGCGACGAAGGCGCGCGCGCGGCGCTCCGTGGCACCGTGCGCGCGCTCGCCGACGGGCTCGGGCTCGGCTGGTCCGGGGCGCGCGAGGCGGAGGTCGCGGAGCTCGATGCACCACGCCTCCAGGCCCTCGTCGAGTCCGTCGCCCGGCACCGGCGCTGGCCGGACTGAGGCGGCGGCGGGGACGTTCTCTCGGGGCGTGACCGCCCGTGCGGGGCTGGGGGCCCTCGGTGCGGCGGGGCGCGCTGTCCGGCTCATGGTTCCGCGGGGCGCTCTCGAGAGGCCGCGGCCCACGGTCCGGAGCGCGCGCGTGGCGCGGGGGGCGGGCCGCCTCGTGGCCTCGTATCGCTTCGCTCGAGCTATCGAATCCGGCGACCCGTCGAGCGCGCGCCCTCGATGCGCGCGTCGAGCGGTCGCGTGGCCCACGCGGGGGGCGGCTGCGGGTCCGGGACGTCGCCCGTGAAGTCCGCGATCAGGTGGTCGCGCTCGCCGACGCGGGCGTAGAGCCCGCCCGCCCGCGTGAAGACGACGCGGCCGCGCTGATCGCTTCCTGACCAGTCGGCCCCGGGGACCTCGCCCGACGAGCGCTGTAATGGCGCATCTCCGGGGGCGAGCGACAGGCCCTCGACCGGGGGCGTCGGGTGGGTCCAAGGACTGCCACGCAGCACGAGGGTCCGCGGGCCCACGAAGCGCCCGCCCCCGCCGTAGGTCGTCCCCATGGGCCAGAGGGCGAGGGCGTGGAGCCAGGGCGCGCGGCTCACGGCGGTCCACGAATCGGTGGCCTCGGTGCCGAGGCGCCGGCCCTGGAACGCCGCGACGACGAGCAGCGCGCCGTCGGGCGAGACGTCGCATTTCTCTTCGTAGAGGCGGCCGCGGAACCACGCGCCGTGCTCGAGCGTGTCGGTGTCCGTGTGCCAGCGCGACACGCGCGCCCACGCGCTCGGCCCCCGGCGCAGGACGATGCCCACGGGCGCGTCGCGCGCGAGCAGCACGAAGAGGCGCGGCGGAGGGCTCACGCCTCGAGGGTAGCGCCCCGCGTCGAAGACCGCGATCCGCGCGCTGCGCGCACGCGTGCGGGCACGCCGCGCGATCTCAGGGCGCGCTGCGCGTGTCGCCCGGCGCGCCGTCGTGCGCCGGATGGCACGCGCCGTCGTGCGCCGCATCGGGTGCGTCCCGGCGCGTCGGAGCGTCGGGGGGGATCCCCGGCGGCAGCGGTTGCCCCCACGCGTCGCGCGGCTTCGGCAGGGCGCCCGATGCGTACGCGAGCGCGATCATCTCCTCGAGCCACGCGATGCGCTCGTCGGCCGAGACCTCGGCCCTCGCGGCGTACTTCCGCTCGCGGTCCTCGTCCCACGGGCCCGGACTGGACGTCATCGATCTCCCCTCCGCCGCGCGATCGCCGTGAGCGCCGCGATGTC
>CAIKNO010000741.1 GCA_903828805.1 uncultured Sandaracinus sp.
ATCGAGCGGTGGATCGAGGGCCCGCGGGCCGTCCGCCTCGCGGGGTCGGCCGGACGCTCGGCCCTCGAGCGTCGGCTGCGGACGACGCTGAAGCACGTCGTCTTCGTCGCCGTGGCCCTCCTGGTCGCTCATCTGGTGCTCGCGTACTTCGTGTCGATGCCGTCGCTCGCGACGATGATCCTCGATGGCCCGGCGGCACACCCGGTCGCCTTCGCATGGTCGAGCTCGGTCGGCCTGGCGCTCTACGTCCACGCGGCGTGGTTTCGCGAGCAACTCTGCTTGATCATCTGCCCGTATGGCCGGCTGCAGTCGGTGCTCACGGACGACGACAGCTTGGTGGTCGGCTACGACGAGTCGCGCGGCGAGCCGCGCGGGCGCGGCAAAGCGCGCGACGGCCTCGGTGACTGCGTCGAATGCGGTCGATGCACCGCCGTCTGCCCGACGGGGATCGACATCCGCGACGGGCTCCAGGTGGACTGCATCGCGTGCACCCAGTGCATCGACGCGTGCGACGACGTCATGACGAAGCTGGGCAAGCCCCGCGGCCTGGTCCGCTACGACTCGCTCCGGGGACTCCGTGGCGAGCGAAGGCGCTGGCTGCGGCCACGGGTCGCGTTCTACGCGGTGCTCGGCGTCGTCGGGGCGACGGCGTTCGGCATCGCGGTCGCGGTGCGGCGGCCGCTCGAGGCCACCCTGCTCAGGACCCGCGGCGCCCCCTTCGTCATCGACGCCGATGCGGTGCGAAACACGTTCGAAGTGCACCTGGTGAACAAGAGCGACGCGCCGATGACGGTGCGGCTCGAGCTGGTCGACGCGCCCGACGGGGTGGACGTGACGATGACGCCCACCGTCGCTCTGCCGGCCCTCGGCAGCGCGCGCGCGCTGGTGGTGGTGCGGACGCCGCGGGCGGGGCTGGGCGCCGGGGCGCAGGTGTTGCTGCGGGCCTCCGCCGGCCACGCGCGGATCGAGCTGACCGCTCCGATCCTCGGACCTCTCACGCGCTGAGGGGTCTGACGGCGGGACGTCGCGCAGCCTCCCGGGCCGCCGTCCTCACGGCGCGTCGGGGGGCACGGACTCGCGCTCCTCGAAGCCCGCCCGGCGGAGCTTGTCGAGGAAGGTCGTGCGCTTGAGGCCGAGCAGCCGCGCGGCCTCGCTCTTGTTGCCCGCCGCCTTCTCCAGCGCCGCCCGCAAGATCCGTTGCTCGAGCTCGATCCAGGTGCCGTCGAGGGGGTCTTCGGAGGGAGGCTCCGGCGCCTCCACCGGCATCGAGAGGTCTGCGGTCTGGACCCGCGGCGGCTGGGCCGTGAGGACCGCCCGATCGACCACGGTCTGGAGCTCTCGGAGGTTGCCGGGCCACGCATACGAGAGCAGCCGCGCGAGCGCATGCTCCTCGATCCCCATCACCTCTCGCCCGAGCGTGCGACATGCCCGGTCGAGCGCCAGCAGCACCAGCGAGGGCAGGTCTTCGCGGCGGTCTCGCAGCGACGGGATCTCGAGTCGGAGAGGCTCGATGCGGCGCGCGAGATCCGGGTCGAACGTCCCGGCCTCGACCAACGCACGCACGTCGACGCGGCTGTGCACGAGCACCCGGACATCCACCGCGTAGGCCGAGCGGCCCCCCTCCGAGCGCGCGGCGCGGGAGGCGAACGCCTCGGTGAGCGCCGCCTGCGCAGCGAGTGACATCGCGGGCGCGTCCACGAGCATCAGGGTCCCGCCGCCCGCGAGCCGCAGCCATCCCGGATGGTCGCCCGCCTCGCCCTCGTCCCCGACGAGCGCCGCCAGGGAGCGGTCGGGACGGATCGACGCGCAGTCGGCCACGACGAACGGACCATCGCGACGGGCGCTCGCGGCGTGCACGAGGTGGCCGAACCCCTCGATGGCGTTGCCCGCTTCTCCCAGCAGCGTGACCGGCGCGTCCACGGTGGCTGTCTCCGCAATGCGCGCGGTGAGCGCCCGCATCGCGGGGCTGTACGCGACGGCCGGCGCGGCCCGCCGGTCGGCGGCGCGGCCGGCCTTCCACACCCGGGACTCGAGCCGGAGCCGGACGAGTTCGTCGTCGAGCGCGTCGATTCGATCCTCGAGCTTGGTCGCGGCCAGCAGGGCCTTGCCCGCGCGTTCCTGGGCTCGGGCCTCGACCTGTTGCATCGCGAGAAGCCCGGACAGCCGCCCTCCGAGTCGCTCGAGGCCCGCGATCTCTTCGAGCGTCAGCGCAGCCCGCCGTGTCCCGCGCGCCACGACCAGCGCGCCTTCCAGCTCCCCGTGGGCGGCGAGAGGAACCACCGCCAACGCCTCGAGGTTCTCGAGCGCCTCGAGCAGCGGCCTCAGTTCGGGGCGCCTCACGCTCGCCGCGCGAAGCGGCGCTGCGACCAGCGTCTCGCCCGGGCGCGCGTGCATGCGCGCGACCAGCGCCGGCGCCAGATCGCGCGCCTCGACCTTCGGCATGCCCGCCGCGTCGACCCCTGCTTGTCGTGCGGGCGCCAGGGTCTGCAGGAACGGGCGCGCGTCGGGAGACTGCGCCGCCCGTCGAAGCGGTGCGATGACCGCCGCCGCGACCTCGTCGAGCGTCCGGGCGCCCGACAGCGCGGCCTCGGCGCGATCGATCGCCCTCAGCAGGCGTCCCTGCGCCGGCGCGAGGACGCGGTCGAAGAGCGCCGACACCGCGCGGTATCCGATCGCCGAGACGACCAGCAAGGTGACCGTCCACACGCCCAGGGCAGGACCGTCGTCGGGGATGCGATGGGCCAGGCGCCCGACCGTCCAGCCGACGGCCACGAACACGGTCAGCGCCGCCAGCACCTTCCGCGTGGTCGAGGCCGCCTGGATCGGCCGGCGCCCGTCGAGGAGCAGCACGTGTCCGAGCGCGAGCGAAGCCCCACCGGCCCCCAGCAGCCCCCGAACCACCGCACCCGTCGCCGGTTGCCCGCCCCACGCGATGACGAGCGTCGCCACAGCAAAGGCCGACGCCGACGACGCCAACCCCAGGACCGACCAATGCCCTGCCGCCAGCGCCTCGGCGCCGCTTCCCGCGCGTCCCCTCACGCTCCGAAGCCCCAGCGCCAGCAGGAGCTGCGCGAACACCACGGCCGGCGGCACCACAGCCCACGACGCCGGCACGACCCACGCGGCGCGGTCCGCGCCCCAGGGCGGCAACGTCACCAGCAACCCCGTCACGACGCCGACCGCGGCGAGCGCATGGGAGACCACCCGCAACGGCCTGAGGCGGGCGAACGCGGCCGGCCGATCGGGCACGTCGAACGCGAGGTCCACCGCGAGGGCCCCGAGCCATGGCCACGCCAGCGCCGCCGCGAGCTCGAGGGGCCACGAGAGCGAGACCGGCCGCGCGTGGGCCACCAGGACCGCCGAGACCGCTCCGCACAGCAGCACCACGCGGCGGGCACCGTCCCGCTCCTCGTGCACCCCGAGGAGATTCGGCAACACGCTCATCCACGCCCCGACACCGAGCAGCACGGTGGCCGCGAGGTCGATCGGGCCCCCGGACGCGAGCAACTCGAGCACGAGGCCGGTCACCACGAGGGGCACGAGTTGCGGCAAGGAACGGCCCACCATGGCGGCCGGGATGCTAGCAGACGGAGCCACGGACGACCGGCCACGCGGGCCCGACCGCGCAACGGAGCCCCGGGTGGCGTGACGATCGGATAAGCTCGGCCCGGTGGCTCGGGACTGTCCTCACTGCGGTGCACGGCACGCGGCGTCACCGCCGCGGTGCCCCGCGACCGGCATGCCGATGGGCGGCGACCCGCAGCTCGTCGGGACCACCATCGCGGGCCGCTACCAGCTCGTCCGTCTCCTGGGCGACGGAGGCATGGGCGCGGTCTTCAAGGCCGCCGACCAGGTGCTGCGCCGCTTCGTGGCCATCAAGCTCCTGCATCCGTCGGTGGCGAAGAATCCCTCGGCGGTCGAACGGTTCCAGCGCGAAGCCCGCGCCGCGGCCGCCGTCGGTCACCCGAACATCATCGACATCCTCGACTTCGGGGTCGAGAACGACCGGCCTTACATGGCCATGGAGTACCTGCGGGGTCGCTCCCTCTCGCAGGTCATCGGCGCCGAGGGGGCCCTGCCCATCGCGAGGGCTTGCTCGATCGCGACGCACACGCTCGCCGGCCTCGCCTCGGCCCACGACCGCGGCATCCTGCACCGGGACCTCAAGCCCGCGAACCTGATGCTCATCGCCCGGCTCGGCGACCGGAGCTTCGTCAAGGTCTGCGACTTCGGGTTCGCGGCGCTCTTCGGTGAAGGCAGCGCGGAGGACGCCCGGGTTCTCACCCCGGAGCGCACCCTCGTCGGGACGCCGGCCTACGCCGCGCCCGAGCGCCTGCGGGGCGACTCCCGGCGCGATCCCCGGACGGACGTGTACTCGGTCGGCGTCGTCCTGCACGAGATGCTCGCCGGGCAACGACCGTTCGATGCGCCCACGTTCGCGGAGCTGTCGAAGAAGGTCCGGCATGCGCCTCCTCCGAGGCTCGGGCAGCTGCGCTCCGACGTCCCCGAGGCCCTCGAGCACGTCGTCGCGAAGGCCCTCTCGAAGTCGCCCGACGAGCGATGGTCGAGCGCCGAAGAGTTCGCGGCCGCGCTCGTGCCGTTCGGCGGGCGCACGATCGACCCCGAGGACGACATCCCGAGCGACAGCTTCGCGTTCGAGATGATGCGCATCAAGGCGCGGGACACGCGCCGTCGCGCGGTGCGCCCGGAGGCGGACCTCGCCGTGCCGGACGGTTCGACCGACGACTGGGCGGCCGAGACCCGCCGTCGTCCCGCCGCTCCGGGCCCCGCGGCGCTCTCGCCGGCGCTCCTCTCGCCGGTCGCGTCGACCCCGCGAATCGCCGCGCCGATCGGCGCCGGCCTCTCGCCCGCGCCGGCCGATCGAACGCTCCGAACGGCCCCGTTGAACGACACGGGATCGCTCCGACCGGCCCCGACCGGGACGGCGCTGCGGATTCCGTTCGACGGGCCCTGGCTCGACGCGCGGGGTGCGTCCCCGTCCTCGTCGGCTTCGCTCTCGGTCGACCGCGACTTCGAGGCCGACACGACGCCCACCGGTCGGGCCGTGGCACCGAACGCCTCGGAGGCGCCGCGTGAGGCCGCGTCCGTCGCGCGCGCGCTGCGTGGCCCCGGTCGAATCCAGGGCCGGATCGTGCTGTCGGTGCTTCGGTTCGTCGCGCGGAGATTCGGCGAGCGGGCCGTGATGGACGTGCTCAACGCCCTTCCGGAGCCAGCACGAAGGGCGTTCGAAGCGGGGATCGACCCCGAGGGGTGGGTCGAGCTCGACACGCTGCACGCCCTGGTCGAGGTGATCGACGCGCGCCTCGGACAGGACGACCTGCACATGGTCCTCGAGTGCGGTCGCGCGGCCGCCGAGGGCGCGTTCGATCTCATGCGCCGGCTGCGTCCTCCCTCGCCGCCCCCCGAGCTGCTGATCGCCGAGATGCCCTCCGTCCTCCACACGCTCTGTCAGGGCCTCGAGGTCCAGGTGCGACGCCTCGGCAAGGGCTACGGACGCCTCGAGCTCGTCGAGCACGGAGGCGCAACGCTGACGACGAGCGTGCTGACCCTCGGCTTCCTCCAGCGCAGCCTCCAGCGATTCGGCGCCGAGGACGTCGAGGTCAACCTCCTCGGAACCCGGGCCCTCGACGACGAGCAGACGCTCATCGAG